>NZ_JADGLG010000003.1:0-100305 GCF_015235335.1 Neisseria sp. 19428wB4_WF04 | reverse complement strand
CTGCAGATATTTGGCGACTGTATTGCGGGAGAGTTTGAGTTGTTTGGCGATTTCACGTTGTGAGAGTTTCTGTCGGTGAAAAAGCCGGTGCACTTTTGCGATGGTTTCCATGCATAACATCCAGGTTGGGCTCCGCTGTGTGATAAAGCGGAGCAGTTTATAACAAACGGAGAGTGGCTCAATTTTGGAGCACAACTCCCCGTTTCCCTGGCTCAGTTTTGCACGATATTTAACACTTGGGTATCCGGCCCAACACCGCCATACTCTTTTACCGCAAAATCCGCCTCGTCATCAGCCGTCATTCGGCCTTGGAGGCCGATCAGGTTTTTGAAGGTTCCGTAAAGTCAGATGAGCGCTGCTCCGGCGGTAAGCGCAAAGGAAAACGCGGCACAGGAGCCGCAGGCAAAGTGGTGGTTTTCGGTATCCTCAAACATGGCGGCAAGGTTTATACCGTGGTCGTGGATAACGCCAAAAAAGAGAGTTTGTTGCCTGTTATTGCGAAGAAAATCATGCCGGGCAGTGTGGTGTATACCGACAGTTTAAGCAGCGATGATGTCCCGGATGTCGGCGGTTTTCACCACCATAGGATTAACCACGGCAAGACATTTGCCTAGAGGCAAAACCACATCAGCGGCATTGGGAATTTTTGGAATCAGGCCAAGCGTGTGCTGCGCAAATACAACGGAATCGACCGAAAGTCTTTTCCTGCATTCTTTCAACAATAACGGAAAAGGTTGACAGTTGATTCCATTGTATTTTCGCAGAGTGCGCTTTGCCCGATTTCAGAAGTTTTCGATGCCGTTGATATGGTTTTGTTTGTCTGCAAACAACCTGCCATGATGGATGTGCTGATGGATAAAACCGCTTATATCCAACATCACGACTATCCAAACAGTCGGCACGGAAAATAGTAATAACAGGCAGTTTGGATCTGCTTTAAGAGTCAAACGATGGCTGAATTTTTACAGTTTAACATGACTACTTATCTAGTATAGCCACCCAAAAAAAAGCGAAACAAACCGCACTGAAAATAATGGATGCCGTCCAACAAACTGTTACAGAACCGATTATCTGAAAGCACAGCTCTGCTTCTGCCGTTAGCCCAAGCATCGGAGACGCAAGAACCTCGCCCCTGCCGCCAGCGCCCTCTTGGGAAAAGGGTTGGCGGAGAGCGCAAGCGGGCTGATACGCCGATACTTTCCAAAAGGAACAGATTTCAACAAAGGGGGCAGACAGATTAAGGTAGCAAGGGGAATCAACTGCTGGCTGGGGAAAACTCTTGGTTAAAATAAACGGACTCGCACAATACCAACCATTGAGAGATACGCAGGGATCGGATGGGGTGCGGATGCGCAGGGCCACCGGCAAAGAAAAACACTTGGCTGCGAAACGCCAAGTGTTTTATTCTTAAACTAGATCTAACCTCTAATGAATATTTCAATTGAAATGAAAATTTAGGGGGATGTATAGGAACAAGTCAGCTTTGCACATTAATGAATGCCTGCAGTAACCATGCTTTGGCTTTGAGCACCACTCCCAGTTAAATAAGAAGCTGCCAAATCGCTACAACAGCCGCAACAAGTAGCAACACCTAACTGCGCCTGCAAATCGTTCAAACTACAAGCTCCGGCGGCAACGATTTCTTGAATTTGGCGGTCGGTAATGGCATTGCAAATGCAGACAAACATTTTAATACTCCTTGTTTTGCACTTCTCACATAAAAATTAGCTTCGAGAGAAGTAATTTTATTATTAGACTTAAATATAAATAAAAACAGTTCGCATTGCAAGAATAGAAATTGTAAATTACTGGAATAGTATAAATCTTTCCCTTACAAACAACACCATCCTAGTATTTGCCGCCATTTAAACTCACTTTAACCACAAAAATGTGGCAAAGTAAATATTGGCTGCAAATAATTTGGCCATCTTTTACGTACGGCATGAAGAACTAAAACGCTTTTTGGGTGGACGATATTTTCACCCGCAATCAAGATTTTGCCGATGCGCTGGAAGCTGCCGTGTATCTTGAACCTGAAACAGATGAAACGAAGCCAGATTATTCTCCGGTTGGTGCGATTTATAAATATTAATTATTTCAATTAGTTGCCTGGATATCGGAACAATATTTACAAAGTACAGCTGCTTGCGGATTTGTTCCACGATATGTTTGCGCGCGCCGGCAAACGACTTTTTTTGGCGGTCAGATGTTTCAGCGGCGGGCACTTCATATCCATCATATCAATAGGTTTGTTTTTCAAGTAAAAATCCAATGATGCCTTGCTAACCCTACCGATTCGGCAGCCGTCTTGATAGTTTCAGACAACTTGTTATATGCGGCCAAGCCTGCATTCAACTCGCCCATCTCGTTAAACCAGCCGCGCTCTTTCTTGCCCATATCGGCCTTGCCGTCCGAATAGCGGTTGAATTTAGATTCATATTGCGCCAAATCAGCTTCTGTTTTAATATTGCTGCTGGAAAGGCTGCGGCCTTGTGAGTCGACATTAGCGGGCAATCGGAGCCCAAAAGACGACACAAGGTTTCGGCCTTTTTCCGTATGCCAGTAAACCAAATCATGGTTCAGCATATTTTGCAGGCCGTGCAGGTTCTTGCCGTAAACGCTGGCAATGTTCACAACTTCTACGCCTTTTGCCGTACGGTTCAAATGCAGCGCGGCAATCACCGGTTCGCCCTGCTCCTGAAGTTCGGTCAGCGCAACATAGCCTTGCCGTGTGGCCTGCGGGGCAGACTTCATCACGGCCACGGGGTCGTTTAACTGTTCGGGCAGACGCTTCAGCATTTCGGGCGTGATATGGTGTTTGCCGCCCATCACTTTGTTTAATACGTCTTGCCGCATCGTAACTTTGGCATCGGGCATGCCCGCCAGTTGAAATGCTTCGGGCGTTGTTCCCATCGGGATATATTGCCGTTCGGGCTTTCTTCCCGCTGCCACATCATCAACCGCCTGCGCGAAATCCGATTGCGCATCTTCGCTCAGGCTGTAGCGGGTATCGCCTGCAAGGGGTTCCGCCCCTTTTTCAGACGGCTTGCCCGCATCGATACGGCGCAGCAGGCCGAACACTTGGCCGTCTGAAAACGCATCGCGCCCGATGCCCAGCACATCTCTCAGAATATTCCTGATGCGCTCGGCAACGCGCGCAAAATACCCGCCCAAGCCGTCTTTAAACGCTGCGGGCAGGGAAATGCCGTATTTGCGCTCCAATGCTTCAAGGTTGTTTTCCTGCTTGGACGCGTAAAGCTCGGCTATGGCTTCTTCCACCGCCGCCATGCGGTTTGCGGCTGCGGTATCCTGATAGCCGCGCCGCTGCTTCATCACCGCATCGGCAAGGCTTTTAACCGCCGTGTTTCCGTCTGCCTGCCGCAATAACGCGCTCCATTTGGCCAAGCCTTCTACATGGATTTTTCTGTGTGCCAATTCGTGCCATGCCACAAACTTTGCCGTGTCGGCATTGGGCAGGTTGTCGGCAATCAGGGTGATGCGCCCCGTTTGGGTGTCATACCAGCCCTGCGCGCTAAGCAGGTCTTCGGCATTGTCGGGGCGGGATACGTCTGCAAGGGATACCACATCAATCAGGCGGGCGTGTTGCGCACCAAGTGCATCTGTGATTGCCTGTTGAATTGTTTCGATGTGTTTTTGGTCTGATTGTGGTATATTGGTTTCCGTATCAGACGCTCCCAATCCGCCACGAGAACGTGTAGGGGCGTGATTGCGTAGGGCTTGCTGCGTCGCACCCCGCACTTGTTCCGCCGTCTGATTATCATAAGCGGTAAGCAGCCAACCGTTGCTGCCGCTTCTTTTAACCATTTGTGCAATATTACCGTTATGGGCAATCTCAAGTCTGATTGCCTTGCCGCTTTCAACGCGGCGCAACACATCTCCTTTGGCAATGGTTTCAACTACACGGCCGGTAAGCATCTCTACCGTATCGCTTCGGCTCATTCCATCAACACGCATACGCTTGTCAATAATATGCGCAATGCCCATTGCGCCGCGTGTTTTGCCGTTTTCCAGCGTGCTGCCTTCGCTTCCCCACACAAAATCAATCCAGCCGATGTCGTTGCGGTACATGGCCCGGTGTTGGTCGGCCTTTTCCAAGATGGCACGGTTCATTGCTTCCCGCCCGCGCCTGATATTCGCCTGAATATCTTTCATCGCGCTGCGGCTGAATTTCCCGCCGCCGTCTTCCAGTTCCACATCTTCGTAAAACGGGTCGCGGTTAATCAGCCCGTCTTTAAAAAGATAGTTGGTTGCGGTTTCTCTGTCTGATTCCGACAAAACGGATCCGCGTGATGAAAACGCGTAACCTTTCTTTTCGTTGGCGGCTTTGTTGTAGTTGCGTTTGAATACCCGCGCGTTTACCGTATCGCGGTTGGCCTGCGCTTCGGTAAAGGCTTCCCGCATCAGCCACATATCCCACGCTTTCCAATATTTGGAAATGGCGCGGCCCAATGCGTTTTCGGTTTGATATTCGCGGTTTTGATAATGGTCGGGCATCGGCAGGGTTTCGCGCCCGCTGACGGTGCGCACGGTGTTGATGCCGTTTTGGTCTGCAAACCCGAGTTTGTCTGTTGATTCGAATATCTTCTTTTCAGACGGCCTTACGCTGCCGCGCCCCGCTGCGGGGCGTTGCTGCTTCAGGCCGTCTAAATCTTGATTGGCTACTCTTTGCCGCTCTCCAATTCCGCCTGCGTTTTCGCCAATGCCTGCTTCATCAACGCTGCCGCTTTCGGGTTGCGGTTGAGTGTCTGAAACAGATTCACCAGCGGGTCGCCGCTCTGCTGCGTCTGTGTCTGTCGGTTCTGCTCTGTCAAAGATTCCACGCTGTTCTTGTCTGCCGTGTTGCTGCTCATAGTTCTTTATGCTTTCTTGAAGTAGTTGCTGTTTGTCGGGTGTCCGCACGCCGCCGAACATGTCGGCTTCGGCAGGGTTGCCTTGTGCGGCGAGCAAATCATAATAGTTTTTCAGCAGGGCGGAAATGGCTTTTGCGCTTCGTTTATGCTCATCAAAAAATGCTACTAAATCACGCGCAACGGGCGATAAATCGTCTTCAAACATGCCATGTTGGGCGAGATAATCGGCCACGCTGCCGCCGCGCTCGTGTATCTCGTTTATCTTTTCCACGGCGGACACAATGTCTGCCGAAATATCGGCATCGTGCATTGCGCCGTCTTTGATGTAGTTTTTGGCTTTCGCAATAGCGGGCGCGGCCTGCATCATGGCGTTTACCATGTTTTTCAGCCCTGCATCGGTGCTTTCCACCATGCGGCTCAATGCGGGGCTGTTGCCATACGCGCGATACAGCAGGGCATTGCGCAACCGCCTTACGCCGTCTTGGCTTAATTGACCGTCCGCCCCCACCATCTGCGCCTGTACGGTAGTAGGCATGCTGCCGACAAAATCACGGATAAAGCCACGGTTGTCGGGTGTGTTGAGTTCCCCGTTTTCAGACGGCACAAACGAGCCGAAATCGGGCAGGCGTTCCGCATCGACACGCGCCTGCTCGAGCGCGCTCATGCCCAAGCCGCCGCCTTCGTTTGATGCCACCGCCTCCCTGTTGGTGTCGATGCCCGCATCGGTAAAGCGGCTAATCAATACAGATTTACATAATTGAATATTTTTTTAGGGTTCTGAAGACATCATGTAAACCTATTTGACAAACAAGAAATCCAATTTAAATAATTAACATATACAACCAATAATTTAACATGTAATTTAACACATAAATTCATTTTAACAAAAACTCTTATCAAACATATTAATCCATTAAATTAATAATTTCTTGCAATTAAATATCTTGCTCAAAACTCTTAATCATTTTAACTTCATTCCATAGGAGACATTTACAATGATTAAAACGTTAAATACAACTGAGATCCAAAATGTATCAGGTGGTTGGATTGCCAATGCCATAGGTGGAATTGTCGGAGCTGATGGAGCAGGATACGGCTATCTTGCAAGAGGAGGAAAGGATCCAAATAGATTTCTTGGAGCCGTGGCATTGGGAGGTGTTAGTGGATTATTCAGCCCAGTAAACAGAATACGTTCTGCAGCTTTAACGGCAGGTGGCGCGTTTACGACCAGCGCAGTAGGCACAAGAATCGGAAGTCCATATTTTTAAAAATGAAAATATGGGCAAGATATGTTTCGCCAATACTGTGTATAGCTATATCCACAGCCGTTATAACACTGGGAATAAAATATCTTTTTCCCAATAAAGATATGTTTTATTGGCAAATTTCTATCAGTATGTTCGTAACAGGGATACTGCTGCGCTGGTTTAATCGAACTGAACGTTGAATTTGATTTTCAGATCTTTCAATGTTGTTTGGAATATTTTCAGCGTTAGGTAGAACAGGTCTTTCTGTAATTTCCACTTACTTAAGTAGGCTGTATCAAAGCCAGGTCGTCTGAAAAGCCGTTTTCAGACGACCTTTTTAAACTGTATAAGCGATTTATTCACAGACTTTTAAAAAATTTATTTTTATAAAGAAAATATATATAACAATCATGCTACAAAAACCGACTTTCTGTCTTGAGTTATCCACAGGAATCCCTATATAGCCGTTAACGTAATATCAAACCAAAGGAAACCGAAAGATGAGATTCGACAAACTAACCGCAAAATTCCAGCAGGCTCTTTCAGACGGTCAAAGCCTGGCACTGGCTGCCGACAACGGCTATCTCGAAGCCGGCCATGTGCTCAAAGCCCTGCTTGACGACAACGGCGGCATCACCGCCCTGCTCGCCCACGCCGGCGTGAATGTCGCCCAAGTGAAACAGCAGTTGCAGCAAACCTTAAACAGCCTACCGAAAGTGTCCGGTCAGGGCGGTGAAATCCTTCCCGGCCGCGAATTGCAGGCCGTACTGAACCTGATGGATAAAGCCGCTGCCAAACGCGGTGATGCCTATATTGCCAGCGAGCTGTTTCCGCTTGCGCTGGTGCAGCAGAATGACGCCACCGGCAAAATCCTGAAAAATGCCGGTGCCACCGAGCAGAGCATCAACGCTGCCATCGATGCGGTGCGCGGCGGCGCGGCTGTGGACGGCCCGAACGCCGAAGACCAGCGCGAAGCCCTGAAAAAATACACCCTTGATTTAACCCAACGCGCCCGCGAAGGCAAACTCGACCCCGTTATCGGCCGCGATGATGAAATCCGCCGTGCCGTTCAGGTGTTGCAGCGGCGCACCAAAAACAACCCCGTGCTCATCGGCGAACCCGGTGTGGGCAAAACCGCTATCGTTGAAGGTTTGGCGCAGCGCATCGTTGACGGCGAAGTGCCCGAGAGCCTGCGCAACAAACGCCTGCTGGTGCTTGATTTGGCTGCATTAATCGCCGGTGCCAAATACCGCGGCGAATTTGAAGAACGCCTCAAAGGCGTGCTCAACGATTTGGCAAAAGACGATGGCAACACATTGATTTTCATCGATGAAATCCACACTTTGGTGGGCGCGGGCAAAGCCGACGGCGCAATGGATGCGGGCAATATGCTCAAACCCGCATTGGCGCGCGGCGAGTTGCACTGCATCGGTGCCACCACTTTGGACGAATACCGCCAATACATCGAAAAAGATGCCGCACTGGAGCGCCGCTTTCAAAAAGTGCTGGTGGGCGAACCGAGTGTTGAAGACACCATTGCCATTCTGCGCGGTTTGCAGGAGCGTTACGAAATCCACCACGGCATCGACATCACCGACCCGGCAATCGTTGCGGCGGCAGAATTGAGCAACCGCTACATCACCGACCGCTTCCTGCCCGACAAAGCAATCGACTTAATCGATGAAGCCGCCAGCCGCATCAAAATGGAGCTGGATTCCAAACCCGAGCAGATGGACAAGCTCGACCGCCGCATCATTCAATTGAAAATGGAGCGGATGCACGTTGAAAAAGAAAACGATGACGCCAGCAAAAAACGCTTGGAGTTAATCGATGAAGAAATCGGCGGTCTGCAAAAAGAATACGCCGATTTAGACGAGATTTGGAAAGCCGAAAAAGCCTCTTCCGCCGGCACGGCCGACATCAAAAAACAAATCGATGAAATCAAGGTGAAAATCGAGCAGGCCAAACGCCAAGGCGATTTCGCCCGCGCCTCCGAATTGGAATACGGCGAGCTGCCCAAGCTCGGCCGGCAGTTGCAGGCCATCGAGAGCAACCCCGAAGCGAAACAGGCCAACAAACTCTTCCGCACCAAAGTCGGCGCAGACGAAGTGGCCGAAATCGTTTCGCGCATGACCGGCATTCCCGTGGCCAAAATGATGGAAGGCGAGCGCGACAAACTGTTGAAAATGGAAGAAGTGCTGCACAAACGCGTGGTCGGCCAAGACCAGGCCGTGCGCGCCGTGTCCAACGCCATCCGCCGCAGCCGCAGCGGTTTGGCCGACCCCGGCAAACCTTACGGCAGCTTCCTGTTTTTAGGCCCCACCGGCGTGGGCAAAACCGAATTGTGCAAAGCACTGGCCAATTTCCTGTTTGACAGCGAAGACCATTTAATCCGCATCGATATGTCGGAATACATGGAAAAACACGCCGTTGCCCGCTTAATCGGTGCGCCCCCGGGCTATGTGGGCTACGAAGAAGGCGGCTATCTCACCGAACAGGTGCGCCGCAAACCCTACAGCGTGATTCTGCTCGATGAAGTGGAAAAAGCCCACCCCGATGTGTTCAACATTCTGCTGCAAGTACTCGATGACGGCCGCCTCACCGATGGACAGGGCCGCACGGTCGATTTCAAAAACACCGTAATTGTGATGACTTCCAACATCGGCAGCCAGCATATCCAAAAACTCGGCACCGCCGATTACGAAGCGGTGAAAGACGTGGTGATGGAAGACGTGAAAGAACATTTCCGCCCCGAAATGATCAACCGCATCGATGAAGTGGTGGTGTTCCACGGTTTGGATCAGGCCAATATCCGCAACATCGCCAAAATCCAGCTCGAAGGCCTGAAAAAACGCCTCGAAGCCATGAACCTGCGCTTAACCGTAGACGATGCCGCGCTCGATGTGATTGCCCAAGCCGGCTTCGACCCGGTGTACGGCGCCCGCCCGCTCAAACGCGCGATTCAGGCAGAAATCGAAAACCCGTTGTCGGTCAAACTGTTGGAAGGCGCTTACCGGCCCGACAGTGAGATTCGTGTGCAAGCCGAGGGCGGCAAACTGGTGTTTGCCTAAGCATTTGAAGCCGTTATCGTGAACCCGCTTTATTTCCGTTACGTTGCCGGGCGTACTGCCCGGTGCCGAAAATAAAGTGGATTCTCGACATAATCACAGGCCGTCTGAAAATGTTTCAGACGGCCTGTGATTCTTTCTCTATGCCTAACCCGATAATTACACTTCGTTCAGATTCAGATAATGGCGGCTGCCCTGCATATCGCTCATGGCGCGCAACAGCATTTCGAAGTGGTCATCATTGTTGATGAAATCCAGCTCATCGGCATTGGCAATCAAGAGCGGTGAGTTTTGATAGAGATGGAAAAAGCGGCGGTATTCGTCTTGAATCTGCCCCAGATAACCCGGCGGAAAAACATTCATCATGCTGCCTTGCCGTTTTTGCAGGCGTTTTTGCGCGTTTTCATCTGAAGTCTGCAAATAGATCACCAAATCGGGCACCGGGTATTCGGGCATAATCTTGCGCTTCATCTGCCAAAACAGGGTTTGTTCGTTGGCCGGGTCGCTGCCTTTGAGCACGACCGGCACGAAAATCTGGTCTTTTTCAAGCAGAAAATCGGCGATGATGCGCTCGTTTTTTTCTTCTTCGGTGTTAATCAGCTCCACTGCTTCGGTGCGGCGCATCAGAAAATACAGCTCGGTGGCCAGGCCGTGGTTGGCGGCATTCAGATAAAACTGTTCCAAAAAGGGGTTGCGCTCGGGGCTTTCGGTTAAATGCAGGGCATCGAAATATTCTGCCAGGCGGCGGCTCAGCTCGGATTTGCCGCTGCCGATGGAACCTTCTACTACGATATAACGGTGGTGCATGATGGATGGTCTCTCCGTGGTGTCGGGTGGTTGCCGGTTAAGTTTCAGACGGCCTGTTTGCGGCCGTCTGAAAACACGGGCGCGGCTTCGGTTACGGCGATGCCGCCGCTGCCCAATCGTTCTGCCAAATCTGCCGCGCGGCCGTGGTTGCCCAGCCGGAAATCGGGGGCGATTTCGGCCAGCGGGCGCATCACGAAACTGCGCTCGTGGGCGCGCGGGTGCGGCAGGGTGAGACAGGGTGTGCTGCCGGATTCACCGTTGTAGTCGATGATGTCCAAATCGAGCGTGCGCGGGGCATTGCGGAAGCTGCGCTCGCGCCCGAAGCTGCTTTCGATACTGTTTAACACAGCCAGCAGCTGCTCCGCGTCCAAACGGGTAGACACGATGCAGACGGCGTTAATAAAGTCGGGCTGGTCAGCATAGCCCACGGGCGCGGTAATATAGAGTGAAGATGTGCGCAGCAGTTCAATCTGCGGATGCCCTGCAATGATTTGCAAGGCTGTTTTTATCTGCTGTTTGGGATTGTTCAGATTGCTGCCCAACGCAATGACGGCGGTGTTGGATATCATGTTTCAGACGGCCTGTCAAAGTGGTTTGTAACGCGCCAGATAAATGATTGCCGCCACGCACAGCATCGATAAACCATATCCCGCCCATGCTTTGCCGGTTTTCGGCTGCGCGCGCACGGTTATCATGCCCAAACCGATATAACCCAACAGCAGCAGCAGTTTCACGCCCAGCCAGTTTGCATTGCCAAACGGGGTGAAATGGGTGATTTTCATCAGCCACAGGCCGGTAAACAGCAGCAGCGTGTCGTTGAAATGAGGGAGGATTTTCAGGATTTTCGGCAGTGGTTTGGCGGGTTTGGCGGCGCGCAGCCAAAAGCGCAGGTTGAACAGCAGCACGGTAACGGCCGCAAACAGCATATGGCTGTGTTTCACAATGATATATTGCATGGTATTTTGGTTGGTGTTTTCAGACGGCCTGTATTGTAACCCGAAACCGCCATCGATTCTGCATTCTTCGGCAGTATTCGGGTATTCGCCGGCATAGTGAACCCACTTTGTTTCCGTTGCGGCATTTCTGTGCCTCAGCCAAAGGGAACGGTTTTGCCGGCCGCCTGTGTGGCGGCAGAATCGGTTTGGTATTGTCTGTACTGTCTGCGGCTTGCTGCCTTGTGTCGGAAAAAAGTGGGATTCACTATTAAAGCAGGGTTCGCTGTAACGATTATGATTAAACCGAGGCCGTCTGAAAAACGGGCGGCTTTTGCGGCATGCGCTTTTCAGACGGCCTAAACGTATTTTGTAACAACACGGGTGGATCTGTTTATTTGTTGTGCAGCTTTTTCACACTCACTTTGGCCTTCTTTTTCAAGCGGTTTTTTGTTTCTTTGCGCCCTTCGCGTTTTTCGATGCGGTTGCTCAACGCCGCACGGCGCAGCGGTTTTTTCTTGGGTTTGTCTTGCGCTTCTTCGTAGGGATTTTCCGACACATTGTATTGGATGCGCAGCGGCGTGCCCTGCAGATTGAAGGCTTTGCGGAAGGTTTGGGTGAGATAGCGGGTGTAGCTGTCGGAAACGGCCTGCAATGAATTGCCGTGTATCACGATAACGGGCGGATTCATGCCGCCCTGATGGGCATAGCGCATTTTCGGGCGCACCAAACCGGCTCGCGGCGGGGCTTGGCGTTCGAGTGCCGCCTGCAGAACGCGGGTGATTTTCGGTGTGGGCATTTTCATCATAGCGGCGTTGTAGGCCGATTGGATGCTCTCAAACAGGCTGTCGATGCCGCGCTCTTTCAGCGCGGAAATATAGTGGAACTTGGCGAAATCGAGAAAATAGAGTTTGCGGGCAATATCGCGCTTCACTTGTTCGCGCCGCTCCTGGCTGATGCCGTCCCATTTGTTTACCGCCACCACCAGCGCCCTGCCCGCTTCGAGGGCGAAACCGGCAATGGTGGCATCTTGGTCGGCGATGTCCTGCTGCGCATCCAACACCAGCACGGCCACGTTGGCTGCCTCAACGGCCTGCATGGCTTTAATCACCGAAAATTTCTCAACCGCTTCTTCCACTTTGCCGCGCCGGCGCACGCCTGCGGTGTCGATGATGGTAAACGGTTTGCCGGCACGCTCAAAATCGATGTGGATGCTGTCGCGGGTGGTGCCGGCCATGTCAAAGGCAATCACGCGCTCTTCGCCGAGAATGGCGTTTACCAGCGTGGATTTGCCCACGTTGGGGCGGCCGATAACGGCAAACACGGGGTGTTTGGGCGCAGCGGTTTCTTCTTCGACATCGGGAAAATGTTCCAAAACCGCTTCTATCAGGTCATACACACCATCGCCGTGTGCGCCGGAAACTACATACGGCTCCCCCAAAGCCAACTCGTAAAATTCGGCGGCCAACACGGCCCGGTCGGCACCCTCGCCTTTGTTCACGGCCAGATACACAGGGCGCGGGCTTTGGCGCAGGCGGTCGGCGATGATTTTGTCTTGCGGGGTCAGGCCGGTGCGGCCGTCAACCAGAAATACCACTGCATCGGCTTCGTCTACCGCCTGCAGGGTTTGCTTGGCCATTTCGTGCAGAATGCCGCTGTCCACCACCGGCTCGAAGCCGCCTGTATCGATAACCAGATAAGGTTTGCTGCCCCCCCTGCCGTGGCCGTAGTGGCGGTCGCGGGTGAGGCCGGGCAGGTCGTGCACCAAAGCATCCCTACTGCGCGTGAGGCGGTTGAACAAGGTGGATTTGCCCACATTGGGGCGGCCGACTAGGGCGATGGTGGGTTTCATATTTTTGCTTTCTGTGTCAGGCCGTCTGAAAAGTTGCAGGCGACAAGCAGGTGCTGTATGGACACCCCTCTTTAAAATCATTACGGCGTTAGTTTGCCGTTTTTAAAGTGGGCCGGCTGTATTCTGCAGCACAGGGGTTTGAGATGATACGCCGTCAAACAAAAGGGCTTGCAGAAAGCTTCCTGCAAGCCTACTGTTTTCAGACGGCCTGAAACCTTTGCAAAAAAACCAATTTAAACTTGAAAACGTTTGTGCTCCGCCATTTTCTCGTAGGCAGGAATCCAATACAATTTTCACAAGTCGTTGAAATCAAACAACAGTTAATTTTAAAAGGCCGGATTCCCGCCTACACGGGAATGACGACAATCGGATGTTTCAGACGGCCTAAACGGATTTTGCAAAGGTCTTGGCCTTTATTTTAATTGGTCGGCCTTAAACTGCACCGACTCCCTATTGGCGGCATCTTTGGGCAGCTGCGCCAAAGCCTGCCCGTAAGCCTGCAAGGCTTCTTTGTTTTTGCCCTGTGCCAAATAAATATCGCCTTTGGTTTCCAAAAGCAGGGGTTCGAAAGCGGGGGCAACTTTGGTGTTTGAGGCGGCGAGAGCTTCTTCATATTGGTTTTGCTGCAAACGTACAACTGCCAAACGCTGGGCAGCCATTGCCTGCACAACCGGGTCTTTCTGGTTGTCTAGCACCCAGTTCAAATGGTTGGCGGCGGTGTCATAGCTGCCTTTGTCGAACTCTGTGCCGGCCACCATAAACGCGGCCTGTGCGGCAGCAGTCGTGCCGCTGTAATTCTGCTGGAGATTGCGTAAATCAGCGTTTACTGCTTTGGCATCGGCGTTGCTTTGCGCTTTTTCAACCAGCTGCGTCAGTACGGCTGCGGCCTCTTGGTCTTTTTTTACCTGATGGTTTTGATAAACCACATAACCCAAATAACCTAAGGCGGCGGCCACCAATGCGGCAAACAGCCAACGCCCCCAGCTTTTCCAGAAATATTTGAAATTTTCGAGCTCTTCCTGCTCTTGGATATGTGCAGCCATTTAAGCATTCTTCCATTGTTGTAGGGTGGAAACCAACAGGGCGGCATCAAGGGTGGTTTGGCCGTGGGTACCCTGTAGGTCTTTAAGGGTAACCGTGCCGTCTGAAAGCTCGTTCTGAGCCACAATCAGGGCGAAGCGTGCACCGCCGGCATCGGCTTTTTTCATCTGTGCTTTCAGGCTTTGGCTGCCGGTGTGTTGCAGCACATCGAATCCGGCATCGCGCAGGGTTTGGGCATGTTTCATCACTTGCAAAGCGGTGCCTTCGCCTTGGTGCATGGCGTAAACATCTGGTGCGGCCCGATAAGCCAGTGCGCCGTATTCCCGCACCAGCAGCAGCAGGCGTTCCACCCCCATGGCAAAGCCGATAGACGGCGCAGGTTTGCCGCCCAGCTCTTCAATCAGACCGTCATAACGGCCACCGCCGCAAACGGTGGCCTGTGCGCCAAGCTTGTCGGTTGTCCATTCGAACACGGTTTGGTTGTAGTAGTCCAAACCGCGAACTAAACGGGGGTTTTCCGTGTAGGCAATATCCAAGCCCTCGAGCATGGTTTTAAATGAGGCATAGTGCGCACGCGATGCTCCGCCCAGATATTCGGTCAAGTGCGGTGCGTTATTGCAGATTGCCTGCAAATCGGGGTTTTTGCTGTCGAGCACACGCAGGGGGTTGGTGTACAGACGGCGTTTGCTGTCTTCATCGAGCTTGTCTTTGTGGCTGCCCAGATAAGACACCAGCGCCGCACGGTGGGCGGCGCGCTCTTCGCGGTTGCCCAGGCTGTTGATTTCCAAAACCAGATAGTCGCGTATGCCCAATTCGTTCCATAAGTCTGCCGACATAGCAATGATTTCGGCATCGATATCGGGACCTTCGAAACCCAGGGCTTCCACGCCCACCTGGTGAAACTGGCGGTAACGCCCTTTCTGCGGGCGTTCGCGGCGGAACATCGGCCCCATATACCATAATTTTTGCGGGCCGTTATACAGCAGGTTGTGTTCGACCACCGCACGCAGGCAGGATGCCGTACCTTCGGGGCGCAAACTCAGGCTGAGCTTATCGTTGGAATCGGCAAAGCTATACATCTCTTTGCCGACCACATCGGTTTCTTCGCCGATGGAGCGCACAAACAGGCCGGTTTGCTCCACAATGGGGGTGCGGATTTGGCTGTAACCGTAGCGGCGCGCCCAGCGGGTAACGGTGTCTTCAAATGCCTGCCAAAAGGCGGCAGTGAGTTTGAAATCTTTCTGCTCCACCGGCAGAAGGTCGTTCATGCCTTTAACGGCTTGGATTTTTTGTCCCATAGTATTTCGATATCCGCATTCTTTTCAGACGGCCTGTTATTCGATGCCGCTGTTGGTAAACTGGCGCAGCATACTGGTGGTCAAACCGGCAAATTGTCTGTATTTTTCGGACTGGCCGCTTTCTTTATCCAAATCGACAGAAACCAACACACCGCTTTTATTGCCGTAAAGCATGGTGTTTTCAATTTCCCAAACCTGTTTCCTGCCTGATACGGCAGGCGAAACAAAAGCCTGTATCATCTCGCCGGAAGGCAGGTTCTGCAAAATCAGGCTTTTTTTAACATTGTCGAGCAAATCTGCGCCCACAAATTGAAACGGGTTCACGGCCATGTCGCTCACGCCCTGATAAGTGTAGATAAACACTTTGTGTTCTACTTTCGGATTGTTGAGCAGATAAAGCCTTAACAGTAATTCGCGTAAATCGGGTGCCATCTTTCACTTCGCTTTGTTTGAATATTGGAGGCCGTCTGAAAATATAACGGCAGGTTTTATACCGATAGAATGGGAATCACCCGGCTCCCGTTACGTTTTTTACCGCCTTCGCCATAATTGGTTTCCACATATTCCTGCACAATAGCTAAGAATTCGGCGGCCATATTGTCGCCTTTGAGCGTAACTTTGCGTTCGCCATCCACATACACGGGGGCAACGGGCGTTTCGCCCGTACCGGGCAGACTGATGCCGATATCGGCCAGCTTACTCTCACCGGGGCCGTTAACCACGCAGCCCATCACCGCAACATTTAACGACTCTACGCCAGGATAACGGTTGCGCCAAACCGTCATGCTTTCGCGCAAATACTGCTGGATATCGCGCGCCAGCTCTTGAAATACCGTGCTGGTGGTACGTCCGCAGCCCGGACAGGCGGTAACCATGGGCGTAAACGAACGCAGCCCCATGGTTTGCAGAATTTCCTGAGCCACCACCACTTCCTGCGTGCGCGGGCTGCCCGGCTCGGGGGTGAGCGAAATACGGATGGTGTCGCCTATGCCTTCCTGCAACAACACCGCAAGCGCGGCAGTCGAGGCAACAATGCCTTTACTGCCCATGCCTGCTTCGGTTAGGCCTAAATGCAAAGGATAAGCGCAACGTGCGCCCAAATCGCGGTAAACCTGAATCAAATCCTGTACAGCACTGACCTTGCACGACAAGATGATTTTGTTTTCAGGTAAGCCCAAATCTACCGCCTTTTGGGCAGATTCCAATGCCGATACAATCAGTGCCTCTTTCATAACCTCTTCAGACGGCTTGGGTGAAGCAGAGGCCGAATTGGCATCCATCATGCGCCGGGCAAGACTTTGGTCGAGCGAACCCCAGTTTACGCCGATGCGCACGGCCTTATCGTGTTCGGCGGCAGTACGTATCATATAGGCAAATTTTTCGTCCCCTTTCGCGCCTTTGCCTACATTGCCGGGATTGATGCGGTATTTTGACAACGCGCGGGCACAATGGGGAAATTCTTGCAGCAGCCGCTCGCCGTTAAAATGAAAATCCCCCACCAATGGTGTATCGCAGCCCATATCATCCAAACGGCTTCTGATTTCCGCCACTTTGGCGGCAGCTTCAGGGCTGTTTACGGTAATCCGCACCATTTCCGAACCGGCATCACTCAATTCTTTCACTTGCTGCGCCGTACTCTGGGCATCAGCAGTGTCGGTGTTGGTCATCGACTGCACCACAACAGACGCATCGGAACCTACGGTTACATGATCGATACGGACCTGGTGGGTTGGACGGCGGATAAGTGTCGGGGTGCTCATTGCTGTCCTGCGGTAAAAGATGACGTGGTTTTACCGGTTAAGTGCCGGCGCACGGCGATTTCCCGCCCACCGTAATTGGCAGTAGCACCGAGAGAATAACCAATCCAAACTTCATACGGCGCACCGCCCCTGAAGCGGTGTTCGCTGCCTGCAGGCACAATGCGGTTGATAACGAATGCACCGTTTTTGTCTTTGATAACCAGGTTGGAGCGGTATAAAACCTTAACCATCAATTCATCGGCGGCAACCGGCACTACACCGGAAGCAGGAGCAGGCTCCGAATCCGCAACACTGTCTTGGGCTGTTGCCGGAGCAGAAGCAGCGGAGGCCGCAGAGATCGCAGCATCACCGTCCATTGCTACCACTGAAATATTGCCGGCCTGAAGATTGCCGGCTGCCGATCCTGCCGGCTCCGGACGTTCCATATGATCGCTCTGTTTGGCATATTCCTGATTGGATTTGCTCTGCCACGCATAAATACCGCCGCCGACAGCCACCGCTGCCAGCACTCCTAAAATCCAGGCGGGAAACGATTTTTTTACCTCGGTTTGCCGATAATTCATAGTATGGCTGCCGCTACGGTCAACTGCATACAGATTATTGCGGTTCTGCGGCATGATTCGGTCTAAAAATGCAGCGACTTCGTTATCGTCTAAATCCAAAAAACGACCATAGGTCCGCAAAAAACCACGCACAAACACCAGCTCGGGCATCATTTCGTAGTTGCCGCTTTCCAAGCCTTCGATTTGGCGGGCCGACAGCTTCAAGCGTTCGGCAACCTCTCCTATCGAATAACCTTTCTGCTCGCGCACTTGGCGTAACTTCAAACCCAGTTCGGCGGCAGCGTTGTTGGAGGGGTGTTGTTCTAATTGCTGGTTATCGGTCATTACAAACGTCCTGTTGTAATTGTTTGCAGTTCATCGGAATAGGGATAATTGGCACGCAATTGCGCTTCGTATTCGTAGGCTGCCTGCGTGTTGCCTAAAGTATTATACAGACGCCAACCCAAAAGCAGGTCGTCTGCCCCCAAAGCATCAACCTTGCTTTGATATTGGCGGAAATAATAGTCGGCACCGCTCAGATTGCCGGCCAGCATTTTGGTACGCGCCATTTCCTTCAAAACGGGATAAAACTGCGCATCGGCCGCCAAAGCCCGTTCAAAATAAGCCTCTGCCAGGGAATACTGCCCCATTTTGGTGCTGCATATGCCTTTATTGAGATTGGCGATATGCGGGTTAGGGTAAGTGGGATCGGCCAAAGCCTTATCGAAATAAGGCAGTGCATCATTCGGACGATTTTGAATACTGCAGAGAAACCAGCCGTAATTGTTATTGATTTCCGCACTGTTCGGTTTAATCGACAATGCTTTTTGAAAGCTCTCCTGCGCTTTGTCGTTCACTTTCAAGTATTGGTAGATTTGGGCGCGAATCAGCCAAGCATTCTCGTTTTTCGGATTGGCCTTCAATGCTTCATCAATACTGCCGACTGCCTGGCGGTAATCTTTTCCGCGCAAATATTCCACAGCCAACTGTGTTTTAATGTTCGATATCTGCCCTGCCCGTTCACGTGCTGTCGGTTGCGATGCCCCGCCCGCGCAGGCACTCAATACCAGCATTATTGCCATAATTCCCGCTGTTGTTTTGGTATTCATATCAGCCCCTTAAAATTCCCTTAGATTGTATGGTAATCTGCTGCCATTTTTCCCGGCGGCGCGTTTTATCCTTCACTTGGCCGGCAAGCTGCCCGCAGGCGGCATCGATATCGTCGCCGCGGGTTTTGCGCACGGTAACTACAAGCCCTGCCTGTTGCAGGATATCGCGAAATACGCGGATGTTTTCGTTGCTCGAACGCTCGTAACCCGAATTCGGAAACGGGTTGAACGGTATCAGGTTGAATTTGCACGGCACGTTGCGTACCAGTTCGATTAATTCCCTTGCATGCTGTGCCTTGTCGTTAATACCATCGAGCATCACATATTCAAACGTAATGAAATCGCGCGGAGCCTTATCAAGATAGCGGCTGCAGGCTGCCATCAATTCTTTTAACGGGTATTTTTTATTCAGAGGCACAATTTCGTTGCGCACAGCATCGTTAGAGGCGTGCAGCGACACGGCCAGTGCCACCGGCATCACATCGCGCAATCTGTCCATCTGCGGCACCATGCCTGAAGTAGATACCGTTACCCTCCGGCGCGACAATCCGTAGCCGTGGTCGTCCAGCATAATGCCCAATGCGGTAATTACGTTGTCGAAATTGGCCAAAGGCTCGCCCATCCCCATCATCACCACATTCGAAATCACCCGCTCATTTTTCGGGGTGATGCCCATGGCTTTGTTTGCCCACCACAATTGGCCGATGATTTCGGCGGTACTCAGGTTGCGGTTGAACCCCTGCCTGCCGGTTGAACAAAACGTGCATTCCAATGCACAGCCTACTTGCGATGAAACACACAAAGTGCCGCGGTCGGCTTCAGGAATAAACACAGTTTCCACACCGTTGCCGGTTCCTACATCAAGCAGCCATTTCCGGGTGCCGTCTGAAGATTCTTGAGCGGCCATTAAAGCAGGTACAGCCACTTCGGCCTGCTCTTGCAGCTTGATGCGTAAAGATTTCGCCAGGTCGGTCATGTCATCAAAACCGGCAGCGCCGGCCTGATGTATCCAGCGCATCACCTGTTTGGCACGGAAAGGCTTCTCGCCCATTTTTGCGAAATGTTCGGTCAGCCCGTTTAAATCGAAATTCAGCAGATTGGTTTTCATGTTCGCCACAGGCTTTTAAATGAAAGCTTTATCATAACTTTTCGGCAAGCTCTGCAGAAAGCTGCCATTTAAAAGCTAAACTTCAGGCCGTCTGAAAATATTCAGACAGCCCAAAGAGTTGCATGTCCGCTTAGCGGGTGCAGATTTCGCTTTCGCTGAAGAAATAGGCAATTTCTTTAGCGGCGTTTTCCAGGCTGTCGGAACCGTGCACGGCATTGGCATCGATAGATTCGGCGAAATCGGCACGGATGGTGCCGGCTGCTGCTTCTTTCGGGTTGGTGGCGCCCATCAGTTCGCGGTTTTTAACTACGGCGTTTTCACCTTCGAGCACCTGAATCATCACGGGGCCGCCGGTCATGAAGGCAACTAGGTCGGCAAAGAACGGGCGGTCTTTATGCACAGCGTAGAAATCTTGGGCTTCTTTGGTACTTAAGTGTTTCATTTTGGCGGCAATGATACGCAGACCGTTGTTTTCAAAACGGCTGTAGATTTGGCCGATCACATCTTTAGCAACTGCATCGGGTTTGATGATGGAAATGGTACGTTCGATAGCCATGAAAAATCCTTTAATTAATGAAATTTCCCAACAGACAGAAACGCCTGCTTTTTTTATTCTTGATTGATTTAAACAAAAATCGGGGCGCGTATTTTATCAAACTCTGCCAATATTTTGTTAAATACCGGCATTTTTTTTGCCGAGCGTTAAATGGGGCAGCGCCAGATATTCTTCCGACTGCATTTCCACCATACGGCTGACAGTGCGCACGAATTCATGGGCGAAGTCGCCTTCCACATAGATCTCTTCGGCGGGAACTTCGCTGGTAGCGCAAAATTTAACGCGGAAGTCGTATAACACGTCTATCAGCCAAGTGAGGCGGCGTGCCTCTGCTTTTTCGGCTTCGCTCAGCTTTTCGATGCCCGACACAAACACCATTTCGTAGCGTTCGGCCAAATAAAGATAATCGGCCTGCGAGCGGGGCCCGAAACACAGGGCGCGAAAGTCGAACCAGATGGCTTTGCCGTCTTGCGCGTTACACATCAGTTCGCGCCCGTTTATGGTAATCGGGCGGGGATTTTTGGCTTTTCCGTGCGCCACTCGGGCAAACAGCGAGGCCAGCCTGCCTTCGTTTTCTCCGTTGTCGGGCACATAAAACACCTCGGCGGGTTTTAAAGTGCGCAGGCGGTAGTCTTCGCCGCCGTCCACATTGAGAACCGTGAGTTTGCTTTCAATCAGCGCAATAGTGGGCAGAAAGCTGCTACGGTTTTGCCCTTGCGGATAAAGTTCGGAAGGTGCGTAGTTGGAGGTTGCCACCAACACCACGCCGCCTTCAAACAGACTTTCCAGCAAACGCCCCAAAATCATGGCATCGGCAATATCGCTGACGTGAAATTCATCGAAACACAACACACGGGTTTCTCCGGCAATTTCCGCAGCCACAGCTTTGAGCGGGTTCGTTTCGCTTTTCAAGGCTTTCATACGCCGGTGCACTTCAGCCATAAAGGCGTGGAAGTGTACGCGGCGTTTGCGGCGGTAAGGCAGGCAGCCGTAAAACACATCCATCAGAAAACTCTTGCCGCGCCCCACTCCGCCATAAAAATACAGCCCCTTGGGCAGTTGCGGCGAGCGCAGGCTGCGGCCCAAAAAACGGTTGCGTTTGCGTTTGAACATCATTAATTCGGTCCACAACCGGTCGAGATATTCGATGGCTTTGGCTTGGGCTGCATTACGGATAAACGCGGGCTGCTCCGAGGCGGCCTGATACCAGGTGAGCGGGCTGTGGTTGCCGAAGTCGGGCGGAACAAAGCGGTTTTCGTTATTGTTCATCTAGATAACATTTATATCGATCAATATTAACTCATTATAAAGGATTTCAGACGGCCTCCAAATGTTTCTTAAAACAGAGGCCGTCTGAAAACGGTTGTGGCCGGCAATCATGCTGCGTTTAGTGTGCCTGATGACCGATTTGGAATGTGAGCGTAGTATAGCTTGCCTGTTTCCCGCAGATTTTCGGATCAGGAAAATCAATTTTATGCTCAACACTGGCTTTCCAGAAACCTTGGCGCAGCGGGATAATATCTACACTGCCGTCATCGCCGGTTTTATCGTAAAACGCCTGTGCTTCCACTTTATGGTTGCTGCGGCTACCGGTGTCAAAGCCGTCAAACGTGGCGGTAACAGCAGCACCCGGCAGCGGTTCGCCGTTAAACAGCACCCGCACCTTAAAGCGCCCGCCCACATGCACATTGGCGGGGTTGTCCAGCGGCACAATCTCCAAACCCTGTCCCACCGGGCGGGTGATGATTTTAGTATCGGCGCTTTCATGGCCGACATTGACAATATTTTTGCCATACATACGCGTTTGTTCGCAATAATCGGCATCAGACATTTCTCTGATACTGGCCTGCTTCCAACCGGCTTTATTTTTCGACCAAAAAGTAGGCCGGTATTCGGCGGTAACCAAATAGCTGCCCTCTTTCACGGGCTTTTTGCTTTGGTATTGATAGTTATACTGCCCTTTCTGCACCAAATCTTCTTTTCCTTTCTCGGTGATAAGCTGCATAGGTTTGCTGAAAATGTGCAGGCGCTCTTGGGCAATCGGCTCCATATCGGGGAACTCACCGTATCCCAATTCGGCCTTCAGGATTTCGCCGCCGTGCGTATGCGCAGTTTCCACCCACACGCGGTGGGCTTGGGCGGCAGTTGAGCAAAACAACGCCATCAAGGCAAATAAGGCTGTTTTTTTCATAGTTTTCTCGCTTGGTTGAAAATATAGACAGGAAAGATTTTGTTATAGTATAACATATAAAAAACAAACCAAGGCCGTCTGAAACGTTTCAGACGGCCTTTCGGTTTGAGTGCTTACGGCTGCTCAGATTATTGGTTGTTCGGACGGCCTTCCAGCGCGCTGTGTGCAGGCAGCTCGGGCACGGTGCGGGCAGACTCGGGCACCGATCCGGACAGGGTGTTCAAAAACGCCACAATGGCATCAACATCTTCTTTTGGAAGTTGTTTACCCAGTTGTGCTTCGCCCATGATGCTGACTGCTTTATCCAACTCCCACACGCTGCCATCGTGGAAATAAGGATAGGTGCGGGCAACATTGCGCAGGCCGGGAACGCGGAACACGAATTTGTCGTTTTCTGACTTGGTTACTTCAAAGCGGCCTTCATCTTGGTTTTTGCTGCCGGTAAACTGCCAATACGGGCTCTTAACCAGGCCGAATTTCTGGAACGAATCGCCGCCCAGCGACACACCTTTATGGCAGGCGATACAGCCGTTATTGATAAACGAACGCACACCCTTGCGCTCGGTTTCGTTAAGTGCGTTGATATTGCCTTTGAGATAATCGTCCCATTTGGTAGGCGTAAGCAGCGTACGCTCGAAAGCGGCAATGGCTTCTGTGATGTTTTTAAACGTTACCGCGCCGTCTGTTTGCGCATAAACTTCTTTAAACATATCGCGGTATTCGGGAATTGCGGCAATTTTTTTCTCGACCGATGCTTCATCG
The DNA here is from genome assembly GCF_015235335.1 of Neisseria sp. 19428wB4_WF04. Taxonomy (NCBI): domain Bacteria; kingdom Pseudomonadati; phylum Pseudomonadota; class Betaproteobacteria; order Neisseriales; family Neisseriaceae; genus Neisseria; species Neisseria sp. 19428wB4_WF04. The sequence continues at coordinate 77,161 of NZ_JADGLG010000003.1, read as the reverse complement.
GTATTGGCCATTTCCACCGGATTGAGCAGCGGGCCGCCGGCCTGCTCTTCCACTGTGGCGGCACGCCCGTCCCAAAACTGGCTGCCCAGCAGCGCGGCATTCAAAGCCGTGGGAGAATTGCGCACACCAAATGTACCTTTGTGGCCGGGGCTGGTGGGCAGATTGTCCACACCTGCCGTGGCCAGGTTATGGCAAGAGTTACAGCTTACCGTGTTGCCGCGCGACAGACGCGGTTCATACCAAAGCTGGCGGCCGAGCTTCACCTGCTCTGCGGTAAACGGGTGTGCCTTCTGCATTTCCGCCTCATCGGGCAACGGTTGGAACAGCGACTGCGCCTGCTTTAACAGCTCTTGGTCTTCAGGCGATGCGTTGCTGTTGTCGGGCGCGGCGGCAGCGGAAACTGAGGAAGCCGCAGCCGCAGCAGATTCCGGTGCCGAAGCCTGCCCCTGCTGCCCTTCTCCCTGGCAGGCCGCAAGCGCCAGCAATACAGCCAACGCCAGCCCGCCTTTTTTGAGAACATGTTTCATGGTGATTCCTTTTTTAACAATTATTTTGGTTATGCTTTTTTTCGCCATAATGGGCTTATGGTTGCAGGCAGTATAAAAGTGTCGTTGCCCATCGGATTTGCGCAACATCAATAATTTAACGCTCCATTGCTTTTAATAATGATGTCGATAAAATTTATAAAGAAATATTTGCGTAAACACATTGCTCTTATCTTAACTTAAGGCCGTCTGAAACGCTGCTGCCACCCCCGTTGGAAAATCATGGCGGCACCTGCCCGCCTTACTTGCTTTATTTATATCCGCCACTGCACGCACGGCACCGGTTTCTACAGGGCGGCTATCCCCTCCTTTCATTGCCGGCACGGGCAGCAAGCAGAAAACCGCACCGGCGATACGGTACTGCTTCTGCGGTTCTGCAGCGGTTCTGCAGCGGTTCTGCGGCGCTCGGACGGCTTGCGGCATCATTCCCTTTAAACTGATGTGCGGCACTGCCGTTACAGAAATGAAAGAGAGTTTTGCCAAACCAGGCAACCGATGGCATTCTGCCGGACACAAAACAACCAAAGGCCGTCTGAAAAAGCTGTTTCAGACGGCTTCGCAAACGCCGTATTGCAAAGAAGCAAAACCGACAAACAAGACGCAAAACTCATCGCCCGATACTGCAAGGCCATGAATCCCGAAGCATGGCAGCCGCAGCCTTCCGAACAAAGACACCTGCAGGAACTGACACGCTACCTATCGAGACTGAAGCGTTTGCGCGCCGCCGAACAAAACAAGCGGCAAACCGCCCCCCGGTTACCTGAAAGGCCATATACAGCAAACGATTGAGAATCTGACCAGCCAAATACAACAGGTAAAGGCAGATTTGCAGGCGTTCTATTCATCAAACCCGCGATACAGCGAAAACCGCCAACGCCTGAAAACCATAACGGGCATAGGCGAAAACACCGCCGCCGTTTTGCTCTCGACCATAACATCACGCTTTGATACCGCTGCCCAACTGGCCGCCTATTTCGGTTTGGGTCCAAAACGGCATCAGCCGGGAACAAGCGTAAACGGCAAAGAACGGATTTCAAAGGTAGGCAAGTCCGACTTAAGGGCAGCCCTATACATGCCCGCATTGGCCGCCTACCGCATGAACGCCTTTCCCGCCTTTATCGGCCGTCTGAAAGCCGGGAAAAAACCGCCGAAACTCATCTATTGTTGCAATTATGAGAAAGCTGGTAACCATCGCTTTCTACATTTTGAAAAACCAAACGGAATACGACAAAACCCGTTACGGATTAACAGCATAAATTAACAATTTCAAACAGAAAAATGCCCCGCAAAAGCAGGGCACGGCTTGGTTGTTGCCGAAAGAATACATCAATGGCATTGACACTTTCACACACTATCTTTGGTTGTTTGATGGTGAAAAAATTTCCCATCAAACAACGCTGCATCACGCTTTATTTAATTTACGCTTCGCCCTCGGATGCGCGCCATCGTAAACTTTGGCCAAATGATCGAAATCGAGTTTGGTGTAGATTTGCGTGGTCGATAAGCGGCTGTGGCCGAGCAGTTCCTGTACTGCGCGGATATCCTGTGCCGACTGCAGCAGATGGCTGGCGAAACTGTGGCGCAGCATATGCGGCGAAATATGCTGCGGGCTGCCGTGGCGCAACGCCCAATCGCGCAGGCGGTTTTGAATCTGGCGTATGCTCAGGCGGCGGCCTGTTCTGCCGGTAAACAGCGCGGTTTCGCCGCCTGCTGCCGCCCGCTGCGGCAGATATGCCCGAACGGCTTCGATACTTTTACTGCCCAAAGGCACGCGGCGCTGTTTGCCGCCCTTCCCGGTTACCCCCACCCAGCCCTCTTCCAGCAGAATATCCTGCATATCCAATCCGTGCACCTCGGCCACGCGCAGGCCGCTACCATACATCAGCTCGAACAAAGCATGATCGCGCACGCTTAACAGCCCCTCGCCGCAACCGTTGTCGAGCAGGGTGTTGAGCGTTTCCTGCTCGACCGCCTTAGGCAGACGCTCCGGCTGCCGGGGGGCTTTCAAACCTTCTGTGGGGTCTGCCGCCAGCAAACCCTGCTGCTCCAACCAGCCGCAATACTGCCGCCAAACCGACAGTTTGCGCGCTATGCTGCGCTGGTGTGCGCCCAGTTGCGACAATTTTTTCAAAGCCGCAACAAAATAGCGGCGGTGCAGGGTCTCACCGCCTGCATCGGGCGGCAGCAGTTTTTGAAGCTGTATCAGGTCGCGGCGGTAGGCAGCCACGGTGTGCGGCGACTTCCCCTGCTGCGCCAGCGTATTTAAATAAAGATTGCAATGATTGGCAAACTGTTCGGGAAACATGGTATCGAAGGCCGTCTGAAAAGATAAAATATTTCAATCAAAATTTTGATTTTTATAGAAAAATAAATTTTTCCAATGAAAACCGTGGTAACAAGTGTATGATTTAGGTAAAATCAAAATGCTTTCCTGTTTACATTTTAACAGAAAGCAGCCTTTACCAAACCGCCGGATTTCCCGATACAGCGCGGCAAACGGGGCGGAAATACACGGCATACGGCGGTTTTGCCGCAGCTCGGAATCAATAAAGGTGCCGACAACGGCGGCTTTGGCAGTTGTATTTTATCGGGCGGTTGCAGGTTGGTTTTCAGACGGCCTCCCAATCCCTTTCTGCCCGGTAATGAGCCGTTCACGCATTTTCCATGCAGGGCGCAAGCCGCAGCCGGCAGCAGTTGCCAAAACCGGTTTGGCTGCCGTTTTAGGAGCCTGCATAATGGTGCTCTTTTAAGCTAAGGCGCAGCAACACCGCAGCGGAGCAGGCGGATTCACCATCCCGGCCCGTGTTTCATCAATCTGATACAACGTTGGTGCGAAACCATGATTAGAATTAAAAAAGGGCTGGATCTGCCGATTGCAGGCCGGCCGGAACAAACCATCTACCCGGGCGCCGCCGTCAGCGAAGTGGCCGTACTCGGCGAAGAATATGTGGGTATGCGCCCTTCTATGAAGGTTCAGGAAGGCGACAAAGTTAAGAAAGGCCAAGTGCTGTTTGAGGATAAGAAAAACCCGGGCGTGGTGTTTACCGCTCCGGCCTCGGGCACAGTTGCCTCCATCCACCGCGGCGAAAAACGGGTATTGCAATCGGTGGTGATTGCCGTGGAGGGCGATGAGCAGGTTTCATTCGACCACTATTCCCCCGAAGCCCTCGAGCGTTTGAGCGGTGAAGAAATCCGCCGCAACCTGCTTGCCTCAGGCTTATGGACGGCATTGCGCACCCGCCCTTTCAGCAAAGTGCCTGCCGCCGATGCCGAGCCTGCCGCTATTTTCGTCAATGCGATGGACACCAACCCGCTCTGTGCCGACCCGCAAATCGTGATTCGGGAACGCGCCGATGATTTCACCCGCGGCTTATTGGTTCTGAGCCGCCTCACCGCCAACAAAATCCATGTCTGCAAAGCCGCCGGCGCCGATATTCCGGTTTCAGACGGCCGCAATATCGCCGTTCACGAATTCGGCGGCCCGCATCCGGCCGGCTTGCCGGGCACCCATATCCACTTTATTGAACCGGTTGGTGCCGGCAAAACAGTGTGGACGGTAAACTATCAAGACGTTATCGCCATCAGCCATCTGTTTGCCACCGGCGAATTGGATGTTTCGCGCGTGGTGTCGCTGGCCGGCCCGCAAGTCAGACAGCCGCGCCTCTTGCGCACCGTGTCGGGTGCAAAAATTTCCGAACTGACGGCGGGTGAATTGAAAGACGGCGAAAACCGCGTGATCTCCGGCTCGGTGCTCAGCGGCGCTGCCGCCGTCGGAGCGCACGATTATCTGGGTCGCTACCACAACCAGATTTCGGTGATTGCCGAAGGCCGTACCAAAGAGCTGTTCGGCTGGGTGGTGCCCAGTGCCGGCAAATACACGGTTACCCGCACCACTCTCGGCCATTTCTTAAAAAACAAGCTGTTTGATTTCACATCGGCCGTCAATGGCGGCAAACGTGCGATGGTGCCCATCGGCACCTACGAGCGCGTGATGCCGCTGGATATCCTGCCTACCCTGCTGCTGCGCGATTTGATTGTCGGCGATACCGACAGCGCACAGGCTTTGGGTTGTTTGGAGCTGGACGAGGAAGATTTGGCACTGTGCAGTTTCGTCTGCCCGGGCAAATACGAATACGGCACGCTGCTGCGCACTGTGCTGGATAAGATTGAGAAAGAAGGCTGAATATGGGATTGAAACATTTTTTTGAAAAAATCGAACCCGATTTCCTGCCGGGCGGCAAACTCGAAAAATGGTATCCGCTCTATGAGGCAGTGGCCACCCTGTTATACACGCCCGGCACGGTAACGCGCAAATCCTCGCATATCCGCGATGCACTCGACTCAAAGCGCATGATGATTATGGTGTGGATTGCACTGTTTCCGGCCATGTTCTACGGCATGTATAACGTTGGTGCGCAATCGGTTGCCGCCGTCAACCATATGGGGCTGCTGGAACAAAACATCGCCGCCGACTGGCATTATGCGCTGGCGCATTGGCTGGGCATCAATTTGGGTGCCGATGCCGGCATTTTCAGCAAACTCTCGCTGGGTGCGGTATTCTTTCTGCCGATTTATGCGGTGGTGTTCGCCGTGGGCGGTTTTTGGGAGGTCCTGTTTTCCGTTATCCGCAAACACGAAATCAACGAGGGCTTTTTCGTTACCTCAATCCTGTTTGCCCTAATCGTGCCGCCCACCCTGCCGCTGTGGCAGGCTGCGCTGGGCATCACGTTCGGTGTGGTTGTGGCCAAGGAAGTGTTCGGCGGCACGGGTAAAAACTTTATGAATCCCGCACTGGCCGGCCGCGCCTTTCTGTTTTTCGCCTATCCCGCCCAGATTTCCGGCGATGCCGTTTGGACGGCGGCAGACGGTTTTTCGGGAGCGACCGCGCTTTCCCAATGGGCAGTTGCGGGTTCAGACGGCCTGAAAAACGAAATCACCGGAGAGCCGCTTGCCTGGATGGATGCCTTTATCGGCAATCTGCCCGGCTCGATGGGCGAAGTCTCCACATTGGCACTGATTATCGGCGGCCTGATGATTGTGTTTTGCCGTATTGCATCTTGGCGCATCATTGCCGGCGTGATGATCGGCATGGTAGCCACTTCGCTGCTGTTTAATGCCATCGGCTCAGACACCAACCCGATGTTTTCTATGCCGTGGTATTGGCATATGGTATTGGGCGGCTTTGCCATCGGTATGCTGTTTATGGCCACCGACCCGGTTTCCGCTTCGTTTACCAATGCCGGCAAATGGTGGTACGGCGGCCTTATCGGCATGATGTGCGTTTTGATCCGCGTGGTCAACCCCGCCTATCCCGAAGGCATGATGTTGGCTATTCTGTTTGCCAACCTGTTCGCGCCGATTTTGGATTATTTTGTTGCCCAGGCAAATATCAAACGCAGGAGGATCCGCAATGGCCAAGTTTGATAAAGACAGCTTCGGCGGCACGCTGGCGGTGGTGGTTGCCGTCAGCCTGCTGTGTTCGGTTATCGTGGCAGGTGCCGCGGTGGGTTTGAAACCCGCCCAAAACGAGAAAAAGCTGCTCGACAAACAGAGAAATATTTTGGGCGCCGCCGGCCTGCTTTCAGACGGCCTCGATGTGCCTAAAGTGTATGCCGAGCGTGTCGAGCCGCGCATCGTAGATTTGGCTACCGGCGAGTATGTAGAAGGCATGAAAGATTTCGATGCCCGCGCCGCCGCCAAAGATCCGCAGCACAGTATAAAAATCAAGCCCGAAGAAGATTCGGCAGGCATTCAAACCCGCGCCAAATACGCCGAAGTGTATTTGATTAAAGACGATTCCGGCAAAACCGGCCAAATCGTCCTGCCCATGCATGGCAGCGGTTTATGGTCGGTGATGTACGGCTTTGTTGCAGTCCGCCCGGACGGCAACACCATTAACGGCCTCACCTATTACGAGCAGGGCGAAACCGCAGGCTTGGGCGGCGAAATTGCCAATCCGCTGTGGCAAAAGCATTTTGCAGGCAAAAAACTGTATAACGATCAGGGCGGTGTCGCCATCCGCATCGGCAAAGGTGCCTCTTCCGACAAAGAACACGGTGTGGACGGTCTCTCCGGCGCCACCATGACCACCAAAGGCGTGCAGGGTTCGTTTCATTATTGGTTCGGTCAAAACGGCTTCGGCCCCTATCTGGCTAAAATCAAAGCAGGAGAATAATCATGGCTGATACAAAACGTTTGAAAGAACTCATGTTTTCTCCGGTTGTGAAAAACAACCCGATTGCCTTACAGATTCTCGGCGTATGTTCCGCGCTGGCCGTAACCACCAAGCTGGAAACCGCCGTGGTAATGGCAATTTCAGTAGCGTTGGTAACCGGTTTTTCGAGCTTTTTCATTTCACTCATCCGCAACTACATTCCCAACAGCGTGCGCATCATCGTTCAGATGGCCATTATCGCTTCGCTGGTTACGCTGGTCGACCAAGTGTTGCAGGCTTTTGCCTATGAATTGTCCAAACAGCTGTCGGTGTTTGTCGGCCTGATTATCACCAACTGCATCGTGATGGGGCGCGCCGAAGCCTTCGCCATGAAAGAGCCGCCGCTCGAAAGCCTGATTGACGGCTTGGGCAACGGCTTCGGCTACGGCGTGATTTTGGTGATTGTGGCCGTTATCCGCGAGCTGGTAGGTTCGGGCAAGCTGTTCGGCACCACCATCATGCAAACCGTTCAAGACGGCGGCTGGTATCAGGCCAACGGCCTGTTTCTGCTTGCACCCAGCGCATTCTTTATCATCGCCTTCATTATCTGGGGTCTGCGCACTTGGAAACCCGAACAGGCGGAGGAATAATTCATGGAACACTATCTGAGCATTTTTGTGAAATCCATATTTATCGAAAATATGGCGCTCTCCTTTTTCTTGGGCATGTGTACGTTTTTAGCCGTATCCAAAAAAATCTCCACCGCTTTCGGTTTGGGCGTAGCCGTTACCGTGGTGCTGGCGATTTCGGTGCCGGCCAACCAATTGGTCTATTCACTGGTGCTGAAAGACGGTGCCCTCATGCCGGGTGTAGACCTAACCTTTCTGCGCTTTATCACCTTTATCGGCGTGATTGCCGCCATTGTGCAGATTTTGGAAATGGTTTTGGACAAATACTTTCCCGCACTCTATAACGCGTTGGGGATTTTTCTGCCGCTGATTACGGTAAACTGCGCCATTTTCGGCGGCGTGTCGTTTATGGTTCAGCGCGACTACAACTTCACCGAATCCATCGTTTACGGCACCGGCGCGGGCTTGGGCTGGATGCTGGCGATTGTGGCGCTGGCCGGCATCACCGAAAAACTGAAATACGCCGATGTGCCCAAAGGGCTGCGCGGACTCGGCATCACGTTTATCAGCGCCGGCCTGATGGCTTTGGGTTTCCTGTCATTTTCCGGCATACAGTTATAAGGAGCGGCGCGCATGGAAATCATTTTAGGCATCGTGATGTTCACCGTCATCATTTTGGCCTTGGCCGTGATGATTCTGCTGGCCAAATCCAAACTGGTGAGCTCGGGCGACATCACCATCACCATCAACGGTGAAGATGACAAAACCATCACTGTTCCAGCCGGCGGCAAACTGCTGGGCGCGCTGTCGGGCAAAGGCATTTTCGTGTCGTCCGCATGCGGCGGAGGCGGTTCCTGCGGTCAATGCAAAGTGGTGGTCAAAAGCGGAGGCGGCGACATTCTCCCCACCGAACTTTCCCATATCAGCAAGCGCGAAGCCAAAGAAGGCTGCCGGCTGTCGTGCCAGGTCAATGTGAAGAGCGATATGGACATCGCCCTGCCCGAGGAAGTGTTCGGCGTGAAAAAATGGGAATGCACCGTTATTTCCAACGACAACACGGCCACTTTCATCAAAGAGCTGAAACTGGCGATTCCCGAAGGCGAAGAAGTGCCCTTCCGCGCCGGCGGCTATATCCAAATCGAAGCCGAACCGCACACTGTGGCCTATAAAGACTTCGACATTCCCGAGCAATATCACGAAGATTGGAACAAATTCAACCTGTGGCGCTATGTTTCCAAAGTAAACGAGCCGATTGTCCGCGCCTATTCGATGGCTTCCTATCCCGAAGAAAAAGGCATCATCATGCTCAATGTGCGGATTGCCACCCCGCCGCCCAACAACCCCGATGTGCCGCCCGGCCAAATGTCGTCTTATATCTGGTCGCTCAAACCCGGCGACAAAGTGATTATTTCCGGCCCCTTCGGCGAATTTTTCGCCAAAGACACCGATGCCGAAATGGTGTTTATCGGCGGTGGCGCGGGCATGGCTCCGATGCGCTCGCATATTTTCGACCAGCTCAAACGTTTGAAATCCAAGCGTAAAATCAGTTTTTGGTATGGTGCCCGCTCCAAACGCGAAATGTTTTATGTGGAAGATTTCAACACGCTGCAAGCCGAAAACGACAACTTCCAATGGCACGTTGCCCTTTCCGACCCGCAACCCGGCGATGATTGGGACGGCTACACCGGCTTTATCCACAACGTGATTTATGAAAACTACCTCAAAAACCACGAAGCCCCGGAAGACTGCGAATTCTATATGTGCGGCCCGCCGATTATGAATGCCTCAGTGATTAAAATGCTGAAAGATTTAGGCGTGGAAGACGAAAACATCTTGTTAGACGACTTCGGCGGCTAAAGTTGCCATACGGCAGCAAACCTATCAGGCCGTCTGAAAATATTTCAGACGGCCTGTATCATTTTTCTACCTTAAAGAAACCACCATGCTTTGCCATACCAAAAAATCTATTCTCCGGCTGCTCGGGCTGCTGGTTACGCTGGGTGCCCTTTCCGCCTGCGGCGGGGCACCGGCACCAACAACAGCCACCGTGAGCGGAGAAACCATGGGCACCACCTACACGGTCAAATACCTTGCCGATTCCAAAGGGCCTCTGCCCGACCCGCAACAAATCCAAGCCGGCTGCAACAAGATTCTGCAGGAAATCAACCGGCAGATGTCCACCTATTTGGCCGGCTCCGAAATCAGCCGCTTCAACCGCCTCAAAGCCGGCGAAGGCATGGCGGTTTCCGCCGACTTTGCCACCGTGGTTAAGGAAGCATTGCGCCTGCACGCCCTCACCGAAGGCGGCCTCGATGTAACCATCGGCCCGCTGGTGAATCTGTGGGGATTCGGGCCGGACAAAAGCGTGATCCGTGCGCCGACTGCCCAACAAATCAGCACCGCAAAACAGCAGGTGGGCATAGACAAAATCCGGCTGGAAACCAACAGGCCGTCTGAAAACAACGCCTATTTAAGCAAACAGGCCGATGGGGGTTATCTGGACTTGTCTGCCATTGCCAAAGGCTTCGCCGTGGACAAACTGGCGCAGTATCTCGATAACGCCGGCATCGAAAACTATCTGGTCGAAATCGGCGGAGAATTGCGCGCCAGAGGCAGAAATCAAAACAACAAAGCTTGGAGCGTGGGCATCGAGCAGCCGCAGTTTGCCCGGCAGCAGGCCGCGCAAATTATTGTGCCGTTAAACAACCGCTCGCTTGCCACCTCGGGCGACTACCGCAACTTCCGCACCGACGCAGCGGGCAAGCGGCTTTCGCACATCATCGACCCCGAAAGCAAACAGCCCGTCCGCCATCATCTGGCCTCGGTGAGCGTGGTGGCCGACAACGCCGTTACCGCCGACGGCCTCGCCACCGGCCTTTTTGTGTTAGGCGAAGAAAAAGCGCTGGCCATTGCCGAAAAAAACCGTTGGGCGGTGTTTCTGATCATCAAAACCGCCGATGGTTTTAAAACCGAAATGTCCCCCGCTTTCAAAGAAATAGTAAAATAGCCGCCTGCAAAGGCCATAACAAAGCCCCCACAAAAAGGATCACACCATGACAATCTTCTTCATCACCTTCTGCTTTTTTCTGCTGGTGATTCTCGGCATGGCACTGGGCTACATATTCACTCGCCGCGAAATCAAAGGCAGTTGCGGCGGCATTTCCGCACTCGGCATGGAAAAAGTCTGCGATTGCGACACACCGTGCGCGCGCCGCAAAGCCGAATCGGCCAAACAGCAAAAAGCGGCTCCGTAACATAGCGTTGCCAAACGCCGCAAACCTGCACCGAAACAGCAAACAGGCTCTTATAATCCCCCCACCCCCAACCGTGCGGCTGCCGGCTGTGCAGGAAGCTTTCAGCCGCTGTTCGGTACATATTGCATTCAAGATAGAGACGGGCAGCTTCCCATGTATACAAAAACCTGCAAAGCCTGTTCCTCCAAACCCCGGAGGGCTATGCACGCATCGCAGGGCTTGCCGCCTGCATGCTGGCCTCTGCAGCAGTAGCCGCCGCCTGCCCGGGCGCAAGCGGTTGCCACAGTCGTGCCGCAAAAAATTTGCCGCACACCCGCTTGCAGGCCGGCAAAGCCTACATGGAGGGCAGCTGGCAAGCACCTACCACCGGCGCCAAACCGGTCTGATGCACCGCACAGACATGCCTGCCGATGAAGGTATGCTGTTTGTTTTTCCGCAAACGGCCATACAATGCTTTTGGATGAAGAACACACCCCTGCCTTTAACGGCGGCTTTTGTGGCGGCAGACGGCACCATCGTCAATTTGGCCGATATGCAGCCGTTTAGCGGGCAAAACCACTGCTCAACCAAGCCCGTTGCCTATGTGCTTGAAATGCACCGGGGCTGCTTCAAACGCCACGGCGTGCACCCCGGCATGCGGTTGGAAGATGTGCAGGGGCAGCTGTTTCAGCAAATGCGCTAACAACGCTGCACAGGCCGCGTCTGCCTGCACGGGGCGGGATTATTTTTCAGACGGCCTGAAACTTTTACCCACCCCGAAACAAAAAGCGGCCCAAAAACCCCGGCTATCGTGAACCCCTTCATTTCGGCACAAGGCAAAACCGCAGACAGTATGGAACCAACTCTGTTGCCGCTTCAGTGGCTTGCACAATCGCTCTTTGAACTAAAACGCAGCAATGCTGTAACGGAAATGAAAAGAGACGCTCTAAAACCTATCCCGGTTTGCATTTATTTTTCTATAAAAAACCGCAAACTGTCGCAATGCCGTAGCGGAATAAATATAAAGCGGATAGGCATGCTGACAGCCACCGCTCACCATCATTACAACGCGGCGGGATGCAAACAACACAGCCCCTACCAAGCAGGGCAAGACTGTGTGATTTTCAAACGTTCGGCAATGTTTTCTGCAGCCCAATCTTTGCCTTTATTCAATTCAATCTATTTTACCATCTGATTTTATCGGGATAATAAACAGGCCGTCTGAAAACTGTTTTTCAGACGGCCTGATTTTCAAGCAATGCAATCCGATGGTTTAAAACAGGCCGTGAATCACGCCGTTTTCGTCCACATCGATTTTTTCGGCAGCAGGCGCTTTGGGCAGGCCGGGCATTTTCATCATATTGCCGCACAGGGCAACGATAAAGCCTGCACCGGCCGACACGGTGATGCCGCGCACATGGATGGTGAAGCCTTCGGGTCTGCCCAAAAGTTTGGCATCATCGCTGAGTGAATATTGGGTTTTGGCCATACACACAGGCAGTTTGTCCAAGCCCAGTTTTTCGAGCGAAGCGATTTCGGCAGCGGCTTCGGCACTGAATTCGACACCGGCGGCACCGTAAACCTTCTGCGCAACGGTGCGGATTTTTTCCTGAACCGGCAGCCCGGTATCGTAGGCAAACTGAAAATGGTTGGGCCGGGTTTCGACTGCTTCCACCACTTTGCGCGCCAAATCTTCGCCGCCTGCCCCGCCCCTGCCCCACACTTCGGTCAGCGACACTTCCACACCCTGCTGCGCACAGGCCGTCTGAATCATTTTCAGCTCGGCATCGGTGTCGGACACGAAACGGTTGAGTGCCACCACCACCGGCAGGCCGAACACGTTTTTCAGATTGTCGATGTGTTTGAGCAGGTTGGGCAGGCCCTTCTCCAGCGCACCCAGGTTTTCTTCGCCCAGTTTGGCGCGTTCGGCGCCGCCGTTGTATTTGAGCGCGCGCACGGTGGCCACCACCACGGCGGCATCGGGTTTCAAACCGGCAAGGCGGCATTTGATGTCGCAGAACTTTTCAGCGCCCAAATCCGCGCCGAAGCCTGCTTCGGTTACGGTGTAATCGCCGAGGTGGCGGGCAGTGCGGGTGGCAATCACCGAATTGCAGCCGTGTGCGATATTGGCAAAGGGGCCGCCATGCACCAGCGCGGGCGTGCCCTCGATGGTTTGCACCAGATTGGGTTTGACGGCATCTTTCAGCAAGGCCGCCATCGCGCCGTGGGCTTTGAGATCGCGCGCATAAACGGGGCTGCCGTCTTTGGCGTAGGCAACCAAAATATTGCCCAAACGCTGTTTAAGGTCGGCCAAATCTTTGGCCAGACAGAACACCGCCATCACTTCGGAGGCTACGGTGATGTCGAAACCGTCTGGGCGCATCACCCCGTCAACCGGCTTGCCCATGCCGCCGATAATATTGCGCAACTGGCGGTCGTTCATATCAACCGCGCGCCGCCACAATACGCGCTTGGGGTCGATATCGAGCGCATTGCCCTGATAGATATGGTTGTCGAGCATGGCCGCCAACAGATTATTGGCCGCGCCGATGGCGTGAAAATCGCCGGTGAAATGCAGGTTGATGTCTTCCATCGGCAGCACTTGCGCATAGCCGCCGCCCGCCGCACCGCCTTTCACGCCGAACACAGGCCCCAGCGAAGGCTCCCGCAGGGCGATAATGGTTTGTTTGCCGATGCGGTTGAGTGCATCGGCCAAGCCGATGGTAACGGTGGTTTTGCCTTCGCCGGCCGGCGTGGGGTTGATGGCGGTAACCAGCACCAGCCTGCCTTGTTTGGGCGGCAGTGCGGCGGTGTCGGCAGGGTTGATTTTGGCTTTATAATGGCCGTACGGCTCGATTTGCTCGGGCTTCAGGCCGATTTTGGCAGCGATTTCGACTATCGGCCGCATGGTGGCGGATTGGGCGATTTCAGCATCGGTTTTGTAACTCATGGTGCGCTCCTGACTTTCCTGTAAACAATGAAACAGCGTTATTATTATAATAGGTGTAACGGCGAAATAATGCCCGCTTGCAGACAAAACTTTCAGACGGCCTTGCCGCAGCGCGCTTGCTATACTGCAATTTTTGCCGCCCATCTGCCCTTCAGGCCGTCTGAAACGCCGCCGGCACGGTGAAACACAATAAACTAAACCGCAGCAACGGCATAAATACCGCCCGTTCCAATCCGCTTGAAAATACACCGTGCCGCTTATATTGCCCGCTCCACGCCGCCTTGTGCTGATGGTTACAAATTCACTATGGCACGGCAAAAGGGCCGTGCCGTATCGCTTTTATCGGGTTTTACCCTGTTTTCACAAAAGGTGCCGCAATGGCTTATTCATGGTTTTACTGGGCATTGGCTTTGGCCTGTTTTGCCGCGCTCACGGCAATTTTCGCCAAAGCAGGCCTGCAAGGCATCGATTCGGACTTCGCCACCTTTATCCGCACATTGGTGATTATCGCCGCGCTGGCGGCTTTTTTGAGCTACACGGGAAAATGGCAGAATGCGGCCGGATTCACGGGTAAAAACCGGCTGTTTCTGGTGTTGTCCGGCCTGACCGCGAGCGCATCGTGGCTGGCCTATTTCAAGGCTTTACAGTTGGGCAATGCTTCGCAGGTGGCGCCGGCGGACAAATTCAGCCTGGTGCTGGCGGCGCTGATGGCGGCGGTGTTTTTAGACGAACGCCCATCCGCCCAAGCATGGCTGGGTTTGGGGCTGGTAACGGCGGGCGTGCTGGTGCTGACATTGAAACACTGAGGCGGCCGAGACAGCACCGACCGCAGCCTTTTCCCGCATATAGCGAATCTACTTACCCCGTTACAGCGTTGCTGCACCTTAACTCAAAGAGAACGATTTTGTAAACCGCTAAAGCGGCAACAGAATCGGTTCCGTACTGTTTGCAGTGTCTCCGGCTTGCTGCCTGATACCGAAAATTCATTGAATCCACTATAATCCGGCCGTCTGAAAACCCGATTGTTCCGCCGTGTCTGCAACCTTTGATCTGGATATTTTTCTGAAAAACCTGCCCAACCTGCCGGGCGTATACCGTATGCTCGATAAAAACGCCCGGGTGCTTTATGTGGGCAAAGCCGTCAATCTGAAACGGCGCGTTTCGGGCTATTTTCAAAAAAGCGGCCATTCGCCGCGCATTACGCTGATGGTGAAGCAAGTTTGCACCATCGAAACCACCGTTACCCGCTCCGAAGCCGAGGCGCTGATTCTCGAAAATAATTTAATCAAAGCCCTCTCGCCCAAATACAATATTCTGTTCCGCGACGACAAATCCTACCCCTACCTCATGCTCAGCGGCCACGCCTTCCCGCAGATGGCCTATTACCGCGGCACGCTCAAAAAAACCAACCAATATTTCGGCCCCTACCCCAACGGTTACGCCGTGCGCGACAGCATACAGGTGTTGCAGAAAGTATTCCGTCTGCGCACCTGTGAAGACAGCGTGTTCGAACACCGCGACCGCGCCTGCCTGCTTTACCAAATCCGCCGCTGCTCCGGCCCCTGCGCCGGCCACATCAGTCGAGAAGACTATCAGGCCTGCGTGCGCGAAGCCGTAACCTTTCTCAACGGCAAAACCGGCGAGCTCACCCAAGTTTTGCACCATAAAATGCAGCAGGCTGCCGAACGGCTCGACTTTGAAGAAGCCGCCCGCTACCGCGATCAGATTCAAGCACTCGGCCTGGTGCAGAGCCGACAGTTTATCGACAGCAAAAACCCCGACAGCCCCAACGATATCGACCTGCTGGCACTGGCCGTGGAGGGCGGCAGCGTGTGCATCCATTGGGTGAGCATACGCGGCGGGCGGCACGTGGGCGACAAAAGCTTCTTTCCCGATGTGCGCCACGACCCCGAACCCAACGGCCAAGACTACGCCGAAGCCTTTATCGCACAACATTATTTAGGAAAAAGCAAGCCCGATGTCATCATCAGCAACTTTCCCCTGCCCCAAGTGCTTCAGACGGCCTTAAACCAAGAACACGGCAGACAAATTCAATTCATCACCAAAACCATAGGAGAGCGCAAAGTGTGGCTGAAAATGGCCGAGCAAAACGCCCGCATCGCCATCAACCAACACCACCTGCAACACAGCAGCCGGCAAAACCGCACCGAAGCACTCGCGCACATACTCGAAATCGATTCAGACGGCCTACAAAGGCTCGAATGCTTCGACATCAGCCACACCCAGGGCGAAGCCACCGTTGCCTCCTGCGTGGTATACGATGAAAACAACATCCAACCCTCCCAATACCGCCGCTACAACATCACCACCGCCAAAGCAGGCGACGACTACGCCGCCATGCGCGAAGTGCTCACCCGCCGCTACAGCAAAATGGCCGAAGCCCAAGCCAACGGCGAAAGCGTCAAATGGCCCGATGCTGTGTTAATCGATGGCGGCAAAGGCCAAATCAACGTAGCAGTAGCAGTGTGGGAAGAATTGGGGCTGACCATTCCGCTGGTCGGCATCGCCAAAGGCATTGAACGCAAAGCCGGCCTGGAAGAACTGATTCTGCCCTTTTCCGGCCGCACCTTCCGCCTTCCGCCCCACAGCCCCGCCCTGCATCTTTTACAGACCGTGCGCGATGAAGCCCACCGCTTCGCCATCACCGGCCACCGCAAAAAACGCGAAAAAGCCCGCATCACCTCCTCATTGAGCGGCATTCCCGGCATCGGCAGCAAACGCCGCCAAGCCCTGCTCACCCGTTTCGGCGGCCTGCGCGGTATCACCGCCGCCAGCGTAGAAGATCTCGCGCAAGTAGAAGGCATCAGCCGCGCACTCGCCGAAAAAATCTACGACAGCCTGCATTAAAACCGGCAGATATCCGCCCCCATCGTTTAATTACAGACGGCCTCCATACCACGCCCATGAGCCCAAGTCCGCCTGAAAAAAGCCGCCTGAAAACCACCTGCACATGAAAATTTATCAAACGATAGCCGATCCATTGAAAATAGGGGCATATTACCTGCCTGTCTCTCTTGAAGCCGCGATAAATCGGCTCGATTTTTGAGATAAAGCGTTTTTGATTTTGTTTCACACCGTGCAACATTGTTTCAAATCCTGCCACACAAAGGCAGGATTTTTTGTATCATCCGAAACTACGTGCTGGGATTGCTGGGCTCTTTTTGCAGAGTACGGCATCATGTGTTTATCGAATAAACAAACACCGAAGGAAAAACATCATGATTATCCCCGCCCCTCAAAATGAAGACTACGGCTTTTTCGGCACCATCGGCCTGCATCACGCCCCGCAGGAGTTTTGGAAACTGGCCGTGAGCGAAATTTGCAAAGCTACCCGCGAACACGCTGAAGACGTGGCTTTGTTTTTGGACAGCCGCCACGGCCGTCATTTTGCAGATGATGTTTTAAACGGCCTGCACAACGGCTTGAGCCGTCAAGAAGCGGTAACGGCAGAAACCGGCAAGTGGAGCCGCATGGACTTTCGATCGCCGCCTTGCCCGGGAAACCGGCCTGCCGCAAACCACACCATACCTGCACGGCTTGATTGCGGTTTTGGTCGCCCGGTAAGGCAAAATTCCCGATATCGGGAATTTTACCCCGTTCAGTCATTGCAGATGACCAGCTCGCCGCTGGTCTTTTGCGTTTTGTCGCGGCCGACCGAATACGCCAGCTCCAAACGGGTGATGCTGAAATCCTTAAACAGCTCGAGAATATCCGGGTGGTCGTTGATGGAGAGCATAACTTTGCCTTTACTCTCCGCCATCACTTTGGCCCGCCGCTCATACTGCGCCCAATCAAGGCGCGGTCATAGCCTGCAAGCTGCCAATACGGCGGGTCGGCATAGAAGAAGATATGCTCGCGGTCGTAGCGTTTGAAGCATTTTTCCCAGGGCTCGTTTTCGATATAGACACCGTTGAGCCGCTGCTGTGCGGCTTTCAGACGGCCACGCTCGGCAGCCCGCACCGGCTCAAAACCATCTACTTAACCAATATGCAGTCGGCCTACATGGCCACCGCTATGCCGAACGTTGATGCCCGCTTTAGTGCAGACTGCGGCATCGACTTCATCGACCACTGTGGGGTTTTCTTTCAGCCACACGCGCACATTGTCTTTATCTTGGCCGATTTTGGCGCCGTTGTAGGCATGCCATGTGCCGGATTTTTCAACGATGCCGTATTTCACGCCCAAATCCACAAGTTCGCCTTCCCAACTGATGCCTTCGCCGTAGAGAATATCAAATTCGACTTGTCGGAAAGGCGGGGCGACAATGATGAAGAGCACCGACACCCACCCGTATTGGGAGTATGTGGCCATAAACGATGAGTGCACCCGCGAAAGCCACCGCCTGCTGCACGGCAAGGTGTATGCCGCCACCGACCCCGTGTGGCACACCCTTTACCCGCCGCTCGACTACCGCTGCCGCGTCAAACCGCTCTCCGAAGCGCGCGGTGCGGCCAAAGTGCTGCCGAGCCCCAAACTCGAAACGACAGCCGATATCGGCACTAACGAATACACCGGCGAAGCGCGCTATGCCCAACGCACCGTCATCCGCATCAACAGCACCTTCGTTGCCCCCAACGCCGGCTTCAATGCCAATCAGGGAAAAGCCATGCTCAGCCGCATGACGCGGGTGGCTGCCGAAAAAGCCCGGGCCGCCCACCCCGACATCGCCCGTACCGCCATGAAAGAGCCGGCAGCAGACAAATGTTCCAAAACCGCCTGCCCAAAGCCGCGCTGGCTTGGGGGTTGGATTTACCGAAAGGGTAAACATAGCTGAATTTGGTGTTAACCGAAAAAAGCAGCAGCTTCTGACTTTGATTGGTCTGACGGGGCTTTTGGCAAACCGGCGCGTAGAGCCGCCATCGATTTTAAACCCGCTAACCAAGCCATACCCGCATCAGGTTCGGCCGTATTACCGATTGCCCATATTGCCCCAACCGGCCTTCAGATTTGAGGGATTCATGCAAAACGAAACGCCGGCAGGCGGTCGGAGGGTCATGCCGGGGCAAGCAGGACAAAATGCTTGAGATCAGTTTAGATGGCCGCGAATTCGAACACGCCCCCCGACCGATTGCCGAAAAAACGCCTCCGACACCCGCCCCGTGATGCGTGCCATCGCTACCGAAATGGTCTCACTCACGGAAGACAACTTTGAGAGTGAAAGCTGGGGTGGGCAAAAATGGAAGAGAAGCCGGCGTGTTGCCGACAACGGCGGCAAAACCCTGCAATTATCCGGCCGGATCGCCGCCGGCATCAGCACCCAGATCGGAAACGACTTTGCCCGTATCGGCAGTAGTAAAAAATATGCCACCATCCACTACTTCGGCGGTAAAATCGAAGCCGAAAAGAAACCATATTGAGTTTTTCCGCTGCAGGTGGAGGATTCCGTAAAGTAAAATCTGTAAACATTCCGACACACCCCTGCTTACCCATCAATGGAGCGGGCCGACTCCAACCCAGTGCCGAAAAGAAACTCATTGACACCGCCATCGAATCCCTCAAAAGCGGCCTTTAAAAATAAAACGGGCAATCTGCCCGTTCACTTTATTTCACTAGTAACATTGTTTCAAGTCCACTATTCCATAGTATCCACCACCATCTGGCTGAATTCCATTTAGCTCAGAGACTCTTGTATATTTATCTCAATGGGTTTCAATTTTCGCTTCAATATTATCTCCTATACTTTTCATATGTTTTACAAACAAATTCATTAGAATAATGATAACAATAGTAAGAAAATAATTTAGGTTTGAATATAAATCCTTTGTATTAAATTTTCTTCCATCCATTTGGGGATAAGTAAGTTTTATTATATCTTTGGTCAAATAACAAAACAACACAGCCCCACTCCTTCGCAACCTTGCTGTTGCCAAAACAGAGCAGGAAAACAAACAGCCGCACCCCATGCCGTTTCAGACGGCCTCGGTTGCCGCGGCTGCAAAAAAATGGTTGCCATTTATAGTTTCCTACGCCGGTATTTGCCGTATCAGGTTCACGGGTATCTCAGCCGCCCACCAGGAAGCGTCCCGACTAACTCAATAAAAATAAATATGATGAAATTACCGAAAAAAGTGTAAGTCTAGGCTACCGACCCAAACCAAAAGCAGAACATCGGCCAAATTTTGCATAACTGAAGTCTGCATGCATCTCATTTAAATGAGAGAACGCAGATCGGCAATCGCGACAGGTTGCGAAAATGAATATAACATACGATAACAAAAGAGTATCCAAGAAAATGACTTGGATATTTTGTACCGGAGGCCACCGCACATGCGGCTGCCGGCATTCTAGATAGTCGGCCCAATACGGCTATTCTTTTTTATTGACTACACAAACCGTCTCATTATCAGCCATCATGTAGCTTGGGAAACAGATCAGTTTTTTGAGGGCTCAGCAGGGTTGGATGAGAACTGCTTCGGCAGCAAGCGTAAAAAAGTGCGGCAGGCAAAGTAGTGGTTTTCGGCATTCTCAAGCATTTCGGCAAGGTTGATACGGTCATGGCAAACCACACCAAAAAAAGCAAGCTTGTGCCTTACGCAAATGTAACAAAATTTACCGGAAATTTTTTCACTTGTTTTTGAAATAAGGTAAGTTTCGTTTTAACTTTGGAACACCAAAACAGCCGCTACCACTCCGGAGCTTTGGCATGATATTTGCGGCTGATTTAGCGCAGTCCCCAATTTTATTTGCCTGCAAAATACATACCGTGGTTGATGCGGAAATGGTTAAACTCACAAAAATCCAATACGCCATAATCTCATAAGGGTGATTTTCAATGCTTTTGAATAACCCCGGTAGAGTGCCTCAAAATTTTTGAAGGGTTGCGACTTGTTGGTTTATGACGGTACTGCGCCTGCTGCCAGTATATTCCGCAGTTTTTTCAACTCTTCCCAAGCCTGTTTTTTCAGATGCGGCTGCCGCAACAGGCGGGCGGGGTGGGGAACGGTAAATGCGGGTGTGCTGCCGCACAGTTGCGCGATGGTTTCGGCGTAGTGCGACTGCAAAAACACCTGTCCCAAAAACAGTATTGCCTGTGCCCGTGATGCGGCGAGTTCGGCCTGCATTTGCGGCAGTGCGGCGGCCATCTGCCCGGGCGGCGGCTCGGGGGTAAATACGGCGGCGGCTTTTACCCAGCTGGTTTTGTGGACATCGGCCGCCTTCAGGCCGATGGCGGCGAGCATATTGTCGAGCAGCACGCCCGTGTTGCCGCTGAACAGCCGGCCTGTGGCGCTGTCTTCCGGGGCGGGGCAGATGCTGACCGCCATTACAGCAGCAGGCTGTATCTCGGCATCGTGCATCAACGGCATGATGTAGGCGGTGTTTTCAGACGGTATTTCCCGCGTTTCGGGCAGCACGGGTTCAGACGGCCGGCCGGCCGGCGCAGCTGTGCTTTTTTCAGACGGCCTGCCGTGCGCAAAATGGCCGTCTGAAACTTTGGCAGCGGATTTGACGGCAGCCGTTGCCGCCAAGCGCGCGGTTGCGGCGGCCGGCGTGCGGGCTGCGGGTTGAGGCGCGACAGTAGTTTGCAGTGGTGTTTGGGGTGCGCCCTGCGGGATATGCGCGGCGGTTTCGGCAGGCAGCACTTTTGCACCTTTGTTCAGCCACATCGGCCCCAAGCCCAGTGCTTCGTGCAAATGCAGATAACGGCTGCTTAACATAATTTCTCCATTAAAACAGCATCTTCCCACACGCCTCCGGGCAGCGGGTAATAGGCTTTGCGGCGGCCGTATTCGCTGAAACCGTGTTTGCGGTAGAGCGCCTGCGCGGCAAGGTTGGCGGCGCGGACTTCCAAAAACAGCCGCTCGGCATGCTGCACCGCAGCCGTATGAAACCATGCCGCCATCAGCCGCGAAGCCAAACCGGCGCGGCGGCGAACGGGGGCGGTGGCAATCAGATGCAGCTCCGATTCGCCGCACAAGGTCTGCCACACGGCAAAGCCGCCGATGGTGCCATCGGCTTCAGCCAACACGGTTACGCTGTCGAAACGGTTGTTTAAGGCCGTCTGAAACTGCGCAGCAGACCACGGCGACGGGTTGCATTGCGCATCGAGTGCGGCCAGCACGGGGCAGTCTGCGGGCAAGGCGGGACGGATAATCACAGCGCGCCCTTTTGTTCGGCCTGCTCTTTGGCGGTGAGCGCGATTTTATTGCGCACATACAGCAAGCCCGCACGGGCGGCATCGGTGACGGGGTAGCGTCCGCTTGCGGCCAGGTCGAGATAGTCTGCCGCAGTGGGCATCTGCGCCGTGCCGCCAAAGGGTGGTTTCTCGTTCAGCGCAAAGGCATTGCCTATCCCCTGTGGTTCGGCGCAAGCTGCCGGCGGCGCGATGTCTGCGGCTTTGCCTATTTGGTAACCGCTCAGGCGGCGGTGGTTTTCGGTGTCGAACCAGGCATAAAACACTTCGCCCATGCGCGCATCGGTGGCCGCCAATACACACAGTGCGCTGATTTGGTATGCCACCGCATCCAAACACGGCACGCCGACAAGCGGCAGGTTGAACGGTGCCGCCAAGCCCTGCGCCACGCCTGCGCCGATGCGCAGACCGGTAAATGCGCCGGGGCCTTGTGCGTAAACAATTCCGCCCAAACCGGCCGCGGTGATGCCTGCTTCGGCCAGCAGCGCACCGATGTGCGGCAGAATCAGCTCAGACTGGCGGTTGCCTGCGTTTTCGTGGCGGAGCAGGGTTTGCCCGTCCGCGCGCAAAGCCAGCGACAGAAACAGAGTGCTGGTGTCGATGGCTAAAACGGGGCGGGAAAAGTCGGCTTGCATGGCGGGCAATCAAAAGTGGTCGGACGGGGCATTATACCTGAGGCAGGGGCAATTTATCAGCGTGCCGGAAGCGGCCGGGGTTGTTTCGGCATTCAAGCCGCAAGAAGTTGTCTGCCGTTGTTTCCGTGCCGGGCAACTGCAACATTCGGCGTTTGTGTCGGTTTCACCGGTGCTTCAATAGGTTGGCCGGTTTGATTCAGGTTCCCGCCGGCACGGGAATGGCGGCATTTCAGCCTTTCAGACGGCCGAAGGGTATTTGGCAAAGGTTTCGGCCGTCTGAAAAGGCGCGGCGGCGCGGGATAAGGATACGGCTGTATTGCCGTTGGCGGGGCTGCTGTTTCAGACGGCCTGCAAACCATACGGGTGATGGCGTACCGATGGTATTTGCGCGGCGGCATTACCGGTTTTTGCCCGAAGAGAGCGGTTGTGAAACCGCTGAAAGGGCAGCGGAACCGGTGCCGCATTATCCCGTTGCCGCAGCGTGCCGCCCGGTGTTGAAACCGTGCATTCAGGATGGGCGGGTAATTTTGATACAGAAAAATACTTTGGCTGATGGTTTTTTAAGCGGATGTGTAAGTATTGTGTATGATTGTGTTAAAATTTGCTGTGCAAACATAAAGCACAAACAATCGGGCAGGCCGTCTGAAAAATTTTCAGACGGCCTGAATATACCCCGCAACCCATTTGACAACCCTCTGATGAATACCGACATACAACACGCACTACAACAGCTCAACACGCTGATTCTAGGGAAAGAAAACGTTTTACAGCAACTGTTTGCCGCCGTGCTTGCCGGCGGCCATGTTTTGCTCGAAGACGTGCCCGGCGTGGGCAAAACCACGCTGGCACACGGCGTGGCGGCAGTTTTGGGCCTGGATTACCGCCGTGTGCAGTTTACCAACGATATGCTGCCCTCCGATCTGCTGGGCATCAATGTTTACCGCCCCAACGAAGGCCGGTTTGAGTTCCAGCCCGGCCCTGTGTTCCATCACTTTTTATTGGCCGATGAAATCAACCGCGCTTCGCCCAAACTGCAATCGGCGCTGCTGGAAGCGATGGAGGAGCGTCAGGTATCGGTGGACGGGCAAACCTACGCGCTGCCCGGGCCGTTTATCGTGATCGCCACCCAAAACCCCGCCGAACAGCTCGGCACCTTTCCCCTGCCCGAATCGCAACTCGACCGCTTTATGATGCGCCTGAGCATGGGCTACCCCGCCGCCGATGCCGAAAAACGGCTGTATGCCGAAGGCGGCGGCCGCCGCAACCTGCCTGCACTTCAGGCCGTTTGCGATGCCGCAACGCTCGCACAATGGCAGCGGCAGGCCGCGCAGGTGAAATGTTCGCAGGCGGCCGCCGATTATGTGTACCGCCTTGTGCAGGCCACGCGCCAACCCGGCCGTTTCGTGATCGGCTTAAGCCCGCGTGCGGGTTTGGCGGTGGTGGCCGCGGCCAAGGCGCGGGCGTTTATGCTGGGCAGGCCGCATGTGCTGCCCGAAGATATAAAAGCCGTGTGGGTGCCGGTGGCCAACCACCGTTTGCAACCCGTGCAGCAGGGTTTGACCGGCGCACAGATTCTCGCGGATCTGCTCAATCATGTTGCCGTTGCCTAAACGCCGTCTGAATGCCGTGCAGGAGGGGGCTGCTTCTGCCGCCGCGCTGCATTGCCGCCCTACCCGCTTGGGGGTGGGGCTGGCGGTAACGGTGCTGCTGTTGTGGCTGGTGGGGCTGAACTATCAGGTTAATCTGGCTTATGCCGCCGCTTTCTGGCTGGCGGGGTTTTTGCTGGTGTCGGTGCTGCTCAACCTGCGCCAGCTTTCGGCTTTGCAGATAACGGCGGAGATGCCGGCCGAAGTGTTTGCCGGCGGCCATGCAGTGCTGGAGCTGGCCGCTGCCGGCAACACCCGCCGCCTGCTGTGGTTGTGCAGCGGAGATGATTTGGCTGATACGCACACGCCGCCTGCAAAATTGTGGCAGGCCTGGCATATCGGTTCAGACGGCCTGCCTGTTTTTCAATGGCGCATTCCCGCCCTGATGCGCGGCTATCTGCGCATACCGCCGCTGCATGCGGCCTCGGTGGCGCCGTTCGGCGTGAGCATGGTGCAGTGCGTGCGGCACTGGTCGGACGAAGCAGTGGTGTTTCCCGCACCTGTTCCCCACGATGTGCCCGATATACCTGCCCGCAGCGGTGAAGCCGACAGGCAGTGCCCGCCCGCGCAGGGCGGCGGCGATTTGGCCTATTTGCAGATGCACCAACAGGGCGCATCGTTGCAGCACGTTGCCTGGAAAACCTATGCCAAAACCGGCGAAATGCTCGACAAACGCTTTGAAGAGCCGCAACAGGCCGCCCGCAACACCATTATTTCCTATGCAGACTACCCCGCCGTCAGCGACAAAGAGCGCTTGGCGGGCTTGCTGTGTTTCCGTGTGCTTGAAGCCGAACGCCTCGGCCTGCCGTATTCGCTGGAGCTGCCGCAGCGGCTGATTTCCCCGCAGCACGGCCAGCGGGAAATGTGTTTGACGGCGCTGGCATTGTGGTAGCGGCAAACGGCGCGCATCAGGCCGCCGGCGGGTGCCCCGGCTCAAAGAGAACGGTTTTGCAGGCCGCCGGCATTGCGGCGGTCATAAAACACACCGATCCTCAATAGCCGGCTCCGTATTTGACATCATGACTGTGTTGGCCGGTTGGGTATGGGTGTCGTCAGATCGGCCGGACGGTAAAACCGGCTTACCCTTGATTCATTGCGGCGTGGTTACACTCCGGTTTGCCGAGAGCGGCTTTGCAGGCCGCCCAAGCGGCAGCAAAATCAGGTTCCATACGCCCGCACGACCTTGCTGAGCGATACCGGAAACATGTGAATCCGCTATATAAAGGCCGTCTGAATCGCGGCCGTCTGAAAAGCCATATTGAACCCATAACATTATGCTGATTGCCAATCCTTCTTTTCTGCAACAGCCGCCGCCTCGAGCGGTGGCATTTGTGGTGCTGGCCGCCCTGCTGTGGGCAGCGCTGCCATTGGCTGTTGCGCTGCCTAGCGCGGTTACGGCGGTATTCGGCGGCTTGTGGCTGCTGCGGCTGGCCTTACTGAAAGCCGGTATCGGCCGTGTGCCGAAAGCGGTGTTGCTGTTATTGGCATCAGCGGCCGGCCTGCTGGTGTGGCAGCAACTCGGCACCGTAGTCGGGCGCGAAGGCGGCGTGGCGTTTTTATTGTTGCTGGTGATGCTCAAAGCGTTTGAAAGCAGCAGCCGGCGCGATTGGCAGGTGCTGCTGCTGGCTATGTTGTTTTTAATCGGGTCATCGGTGTTGCTCGACCAAAGCCTGCTTATCGGCATATGGTTGCTGCCGGCGCTGCCTGCCGTCAGCCTGTGTTTTGCCGTGTTGTGCGGGTTAGGCGGCAGGGAAGCGTTCAAACGCAGTGTGCAGGCACTGTTGCTCACCTTGCCACTGACGATGGTGATGTTTGTGGCGGTGCCGCGCCTGAGCGAGCCCCTGTGGCGCATTCCGCAGCAGGCGCAGCAGGCCGAAACAGGCTTGTCGGAAACGATGGAGCCGGGCAGCATCAGCAATTTGGTGCAGAGCGGCAGATGGGTGGCCAACATCACTTTTTCAGACGGCTTCAAACCGCAGCGCAGCGATTTATATTGGCGCGCCGTTATCATGGGCGAATTTGACGGCACGCGCTGGCAGGCGCTTAACGGCAACCACATTGACGAAGCCCGCTCCGCCCCGTCCGAACGCACCGTTGACTACCAGATGATTATCCGTGACCAAAACGGCGTTTTACCCGCGTTGGACTACCCCGCAGCAGAGCTGCCCGCAGGCGTGGAGAAAAGATTGGGGCAGACCATACGCGCAAGCCGCAGCCGTGAAGGCTTACGCCGTCTCAGCCTGCAGGCATCGCTGGGCGACACCCTGCCGCACGCCCTCGATGCCCTCGGGCAGAATTTCTACACCCGCCTGCCAAACGGCAACCCGCAAACCCGCCGCCTCGCCGAAACACTGGCGCAGCAGTCGGCCACACCCCGTCAATTTATCGGTAAAGTGCTCGAACTCTACCGCCGCCACAGTTTCACCTACACCCTGCAACCGCCGCCCACACGGGGGCAAAACGGCATCGATGGGTTTATGTTTCACACCCGCCGGGGCTTCTGCGAACATTACGCCCAAAGCTTTGTGGTGATGATGCGCGCCGCCGGCCTGCCTGCGCGTGTAGTAACCGGCTATCTGGGTGCCGACTATAACGAACAGGCGGGTTTTTGGCAGATTCGCGCCAAAGATGCCCACGCTTGGGCCGAAGTGTGGCTGCCGCACGAGCAGGTTTGGCTGCGCGTCGATCCCACCGCCATCGTTTCGGCCGCCCGTGCCGAAAGCGGCATCGGCCAAGCCCTTGCCGCCAACGAACGGACAATGGTGGCCGACAACAGCGGCCTGCTTGCCCGCTGGCGCGACACCGGGCAGTTTTATTGGCAGCAATGGGTGGTGAATTACGACCAAACCAAGCAAAACAGCCTGTTTGCCCGCATCGGCCTCGGCGGTTTCAACTGGCAAACCCTGCTGCTGGTGCTGCCCATCGCCCTCGCCGCCGCTCTGCTGCCGCTGGTGCGCTGGTGGCTAAGCGGCCGCAACCGCGAGCGTGATTTTCTCAACGAAGGCTTCACGTTGCTCAAAAGCGCAGTTTTAGGTGAAGACGATGAAACCGCTGCCGCCGTCAGCGCAGGCGAGCTGGACAACCTGCTGCGCAGCAACGGCATGACCGACCCGGCCTTGTCGCATCTGCTACAGCAATACGAACACTGGCTTTATGCAGCCGAAAGGCCGCCCCTGTGCACACAGAAACACTGGTTTGCTGTGGCACGCAAAACAGCGCAACGCTACAGAAACAACCATCTCGGGTAGCACACCTTGTCGGGCAAGCAGCAAAATATAAAATGCCCCTTTTTCATGTCTTACGCAAATAGGGCGGAATCGGGCGGAAATCTTTCTTGCTGTTTTTGAAAGAATGCGAATTTCGGTTTAACTTCGGTACACCGACCTGACAACTTAAAACGCTGCGGGATTACTGTAGAATTTAGGGCTAATTAATAATAGTACAGCTCCTTTAATTTTTAGGGTTATGCTAGGACAGCACTAAAAACACCACACTAAATCCATAAGATTTTCAGCTGCTCACTCGGTATACTTAAGTTAAATCTGGATGCGTATTCTTAAAAATGGGAAAAATTAGCGGTCAATTCTATTCCTGTATATAAATACTACATTGCTCAATTTTGGAAACTTTCAATACCGCTGATGTGATTGCAACCATCCACAAAGTGCTTACTGTAGTCAACACTCAAGTTTTGAAAATCATTAAAATATATAATGTTAAAGATGATTAAGCTGTCAGTATAAACGATATTACTAGATATGATTTTTTCAATAAGATAATAGGAGATAAGCTCTATTTTTTAGATTATCCACAAGCACAGTATCAACCTTTTGGCACGTTTGAGAACACCGAAAAAGACCATTTATTTCTTAGGATAATTCTGCCATATTTTCCTTTTCGTTTGTCAGCAAAACAACTTTCTGCTAATATAGGCACCCTACAAAACAGCTTTTGGCTTTTTTCGGCAAATAATGGTTGATAGCAGTATGGATTTTGTGGTGAAAGATTGCAGTGGAATTGGGGGCTATATTATATTTATCAGTGAATAGGCTGTTACTTAACATACAAAATATTTGATCATACACACCTGAATTCTAATATATGCCGAACTGCGAGGTCATCTGCAATTTTAGCGCAGCATTCCCACCAGCGAAATATGTAGTGACTGCAACAATGGCCAATATCTGCAAAAGGCTAACGATGGTTATAACAACACTCATTTTTTATGCAGCTGACTCATTAAATTAAGCAGTAAAGCCGTGTTTTTTAACTGAATAGCAGTCAACCAAACCCGTTACGAATCAACAGATTACCCTAACTATGTCTAGGTCGTTTTCAGATGGCCTTTATCTTTAATTTATAGAAAACCCTAGTTATCTAAATTTCCATTTTTATGAAGATCCATTTATGAAGATCCATTTGGGAATTTTTCAGGGTTGTCAAGAATGTCGGAAAATATAACAATGAAATTTAAGACGCATACGAAGCCAAGGGAAAGAGGCTTTTGGGGTATTATCGTGAATCTACTTTATTTCCGTTGAAGTGTTAAGGTGTCTTAACTCAAAGAGAACGGTTTTGTAAGCCGCTGATAGGGGCAGCAGAACGGGTTCTATGTTGTTTGCGGCCTGCTGTTTCTCACATAAAATAACTTAACCATACAAATAACTTAACCATACAGACGCTGCTTTTATCAGCGTGTTGCATAAATCATTCGGCTATTTTTCACATTTTCGGTTGAAAGCTGTTAGCGGCAGATGAAAATTTTAAGGCCGCATACTTATAACGCAGTTTTCCAATTCAGTCCGCCTTGGGAAGACACTTGGGCAGTTTCGCCGGTGGCGAGGTTGATGGAGGTGAGCTGGCCGCCCCACAGGGCGCCGGTGTCGAGTGCGATTACGCGGTGGTTGTTGATGTAGCCGAGTGCCGACCAATGGCCGAACACAACAGTATGGCTCAGATGGCGGCGGTCGGCGGCTTGAAACCAGGGAATCAGGTTTTCCGGCATTTCATCGGGACAGCTTTTGAATTCGTAGTCGAGTTTGTGTTTGTTGCGGGTAATGGCGCGCATTCTGGTGAATACGTTGGTGATCATACGCAGGCGGTCATAGCCTTCGAGTGTGTTTTTCCAGCTGTGCGGCCGGTTGCCGTACATATTGGCGAAGTAGTTGCGCGCCTTGCTGCTTTGCAGTTCGCTTTCCACTTCGCGGGCAAGCCCGGCGGCTTTTTCAATATCCCATTTCGGTAGCAGGCCGGCGTGTACCAAAACGTGGGTAGCGTTTTGCACCAGCAGGGGCTGGACCTGCAGCCAGCCGAGCATTTTTTTACTGTTGGGGTGGTTGAGAATAGGGCTGATGGTGTCGCCGCGTTTGAGTCTGCCGAAACCGTATGACACGGCCAAAAGATGTAGATCGTGATTGCCGAGCACGGTCTGTATGCTGCTTTCGTGTTTGATGGCAAATTGCAGGGCTTCGAGTGATTTGGGGCCGCGGTTGACAATGTCGCCGGTGAGCCAAAGGGTGTCGGTTCCGTGGTTGAAGCCGATGGTGGCAAGCAGGGTGATGAATTCATCGTAACAACCCTGGATATCGCCGATTGCGTAGTGTGTCATTGTGTGGATCCGTTTTGTTTTTGAACCGCAGGCCGTCTGAAACGTTCAGACGGCCTTATGTTGTACAACAACCTTAATTTAACAGTTCAGGCGGGCGGCAAAAAAGAAAGGAAAACGGGTGAAGCCGCTTCAGGCAACGTGGAACCATTCTGTTCTTGCGTCAAAGATTTGCAAACCGCTGTCTTTGGGCTGAAGCGGGCAGTCCGTATGATTTTGTGTTGCGATATATCTGTTAATCAATAGTCGTTTAACACCAGCACAGCTTCGGCTTCCACCTGCACGTCTTTGGGCAGCGCCGCTACGCCGATGGCAGCGCGGGCGGGATAAGGCTGGTTGAAGTATTCGGCCATAACTTCGTTAAACACGGAAAAATGTTTTAAATCAGTTAGATAGGCATTGATTTTTACAATATCGTCAAGCGTTCCGCCGGCTGCCTGCGCCACGGCTTGCAGGTTTTTAAACACTTGGTGCGCTTCGGCACGGAAATCGCCGTTGCCGACTACGGTCATGGTGGCGGGGTCGAGAGGAATCTGACCGCTCATATAAACAGTATCGCCTGCGCGCACAGCTTGGCTGTATGCGCCGATGGCAGCAGGGGCGTTGTCGGTGTAGATGATGGCTTTCATAATGGTTGCCTTTGTGATGGAAACGGATTTCGGATTATCTGATAAATCTGCCTGTTTTTCCAGCCGCCCGTTCAGACGGCCGGTAGCGTTTCGGGGGGCTGTATGCTGTATGCTGTTTGCAGATATGCGGGCTGCCGCCTTGCGCTTACATTTCAGTCGGGCCGTGCAGAAAATACAGTTGAAAGCCGGGGTTGCCCGGGCAAGGAGCGAAAGGATACAGTGCCGGCTGTGCTTTCCGGCGGGAAGGCCGGGCGGCTTGAGGCAGCGTGGTTTCATTCGGTATTGCCCAAGCTGTTGGCTTCTTGCAGTGTTTTTTTCAGACGGCCTCAAGCTGAACGAAACAACCGGTTTCTGTATTTCTGGCGGCATTTAAAATGTTTCATCATGCCGCAGGTAGCGCCATTTGCCCGGCGGCAGCCGCCCCAGCTTCACTCTGCCCATGCGGATGCGCTTGAGGCCGGTTACGCGCAGGCCGACCAGCTCGCACATACGGCGGATTTGGCGTTTTTTGCCTTGTTTTAAAATAAAGCGCAACTGATCTTCGTTTTGCCATTCCACTTTGGCGGGCTTGAGTTTTTCGCCGTCCAGGCTCAAGCCGTGGTTGAGCAGTTTTAAGCCCTCTTCGCTCAAAGTGCCGCGTATGCGCACAAGATACTCTTTTTCGCTGTTGTTGTTTTCGCCGATAAGCTGTTTGGCGATACGACCGTCTTGCGTGAGCACCAACAGGCCGGTTGAATCGATGTCCAAACGGCCGGCGGGCGCGAGGCCGAATTTGTGTTTTTCATCAAACTGAATACGGCTGTTGTCGCCTTCCCAACGGTTTTCGGGGGCGATCAGCCCGGCGGCGGAAGGATAACCTTTTTCGGCCTGCGCACTCACCCAGCCCACAGGCTTGTTCAGCAGTATCGTTACCCGCTGCGCCTGTTTTTCGTGCGCCTGCCGGTTGAGATCGATGCGGTCGGCCGAGGTAACTTTTTGACCGATCACCGCAGTTTGACCGTTCACCTTCACCCAGCCCTGCCCGATATAGCTGTCGGCTTCACGTCGCGAGCAAAGGCCGAGTTCGGCCATACGTTTGGAAAGGCGTAGTGTTTTTTGCAGGGAATGGGGCATTTCAGACGGCCTGTTCGATAAAAAGTTATTCTATTGTTGTTTAAAATAAAAATGAAACAAAGCGGCAGCGACCGGCAAAGGCGGGCAACACTGCGTCATTTTGATGTTAAGTAACGGTATTATAGCCGAGAAGCCGCTGCCGTTTTGGTTTTCAGACGGCCTTTTCCTTTTGCATCGCGTTATCGGCTATAATTAACAACCCTTTAAAAACAGATAATACGGAAGGAAGCGTTATGTCCCGTTTTTACCCGCATCCGATTATTGCCCGCGAAGGCTGGCCGTTTATCGGCAGCGGTTTGATTGCCAGCATTTTCATCACATTGTGTGCCGGTTGGTGGTCGCTGCCCTTCTGGCTGTTTACCGTGTTTGCATTGCAGTTTTTCCGCGATCCCGCGCGCTCGGCACCGCAAGATGCCGATGCGGTATTAAGCCCGGCAGACGGCCGCATCGTAGTGGTGGAACGCACCACCGATCCCTACCGCCGGGTACCATCGCTGAAAATCAGCGTGTTTATGAACGTATTTAACGTACACTCGCAACGCTCACCCATCGATGGCACGGTAACAGCGGTGGAATACACCCCGGGCAAATTTGTGAACGCAGCCTTAGACAAGGCCTCCGCCGAAAACGAGCGCAACGCCGTTTTGGCCACCACCCGCAGTGGCCGCGAAGTAACCTTCGTGCAGATAGCGGGCTTGGTAGCACGGCGGATTCTGTGTTACACGCAAGCGGGCGCAACCCTGCGCCGCGGCGAGCGTTACGGCTTTATCCGCTTCGGCTCGCGCCTTGATGTTTATCTGCCGGCCGATGCGCAGGCACTGGTAGCGATAGGCGACAAAGTCAGCGCCACGGAAACCATCTTGGCGCGTCTGCCGCCGGCCACTCCCGAAGCAACCGAAGCAAAACCCATCGCCGAAGCGGTTACCGCCGACACAGCCGATATTGCTCCCGGACACGAAAAAACCGCCTCAACAGAAACCCTGCCCTGCACCGAGGTAGCGCAAACCGACATCGAAGCCTCTGCCGAAAAAGCACGCCGGGCAGTTGAAAAAGAGTTCCACAGCTAAAGCACGAACCCGCCGGATTGAAATTGAAACGGTAAAAACAAACAGTTATGGCGTTTCCGCCCGTGGTCGCGATGATTTTCAGACGGCTGCGGGCTTGGTTGTATGTAGGGCTTCGTCAGTAGCCGGCTTTGGGTTCCCGCGCCGGAGCGGCAAGCCGTTTGCCCAAGTGTTCAATGGTTGCTTTAAACACCCCCACCGGCGCGGGCGTTTTGGCGTTGACCGCCATCGTTTGGCAACGTTGAAAGGCTTCAAATCCAGTTTGAAACTCCCTGTCCAAAGGGCCGGCTGCCGTTCGGCCGATGTTGGCACGCGGGTTATTGCAGCGTGCTGTCATGGCAGCCGATAGCTGCAGCGGCAAGGCCGTCTGAAACGGTTTCAGACGGCCTGTATCGGGCGTTTGGGTGGGGTTGTCTTTATGGTATTGAGCGGAGGCCTTTTTCAACGCAGTCCTGCACATTTCCGTGCCGGTTTCTTTGAGCGGCGTGGCTTGGCTGGCATGGCAGCTATAGCTGCTTTTTCCTGATAGCCTTTATACATTTTATAACCCATAAAACCAACCAAGTAAAATATCATAGCCAAGAGAACGAGTATAGCGGTAATGACATAATACCAGCGGCTTTTAATGTGTTTATATCTAGTGTGTACTTCAAAATTTATAGTAATTGGGTACTTCCTGTCTGATTTTATGGCTGGACGATAAAGCATTTCGGCTTTGCGCCGTTGGATTAGTTGCGGCTTCGTTCCATTCCACGCGGGTTAAGCCGCCCATTTTGTTTGCGGCGATATAGATAGGTTTGTTAACGACTTCACAACCATAGTATTGCACCGCTCCCGCAAAAAACTTGGACAAGTTAAGTATATGTTTCAAAAATACTTTTCAAGCTGAGTTCTACAACCGACAGGACTAGGCTTTTTTAAGTTTAGACTAATCCACTCATCATTATGGTAATGTATGTAATCATCTATACAGCTGCCGACTACGCCACCGTCAACGCACCCTCCCCATAGAAGTTTTGTGTTTTCAATGTACTTAAAGAAATGATCCGACCAGAATGCAACAGCGGGATTTTACCTTTCAGACGGACAAATGACTGGACCGGCATTTGCTCTACCCATCTTAGCGCTTTAGCTTACGGCTTAAAGAATACTCCAGCCTCAAGGTCTTTATAGCAGGCATAAACTTCGGCAACGGCAGCTTTATCCTGCGCATCAGGGTCAGGGATAATAAAAGCTGTTTTGGACAGGATGGCGCTGTGCAATAGATAGTTTGGTGGGCATTACCCTCTACATTTGGACGGTTTGGCGGCGTTCTTTTGCTTTTCTCTAGGAGCTTTCATGTGCTTTAGGCAGTTTGTTTTTCGCCCCTACAACACACTGTTGTTCCTCACAGGTTTTTCGTAGTCAGGGTTAGCTGCAAAATAAGGGGGCATTTGGCTTTCATAGAGAGACAGCCTGCAGATTTTTTGAAGTGGGGCTAGAGGGCCACTATCCAACGGTACGGGTGTGTGCGTGAGATGTTGAAGCACCATGCGGCACTCTGTTGGCTGCGCACCGGGTAACAGGGGTATATTGGGATATAGAAAAACTGCACCTTAATGGGTTGGAGGATATCCAACTTTTGGGGCGCAGTTCAGGGCATTCAAACGGCCTTATACAGCATGGATTAAATGCTCCTTTATTCAACAGCCGCTACTACAGCAACATTGATAGTTGCAAGAACATCGGTATGCAAAGCTACTTCAACTTCGTATTCTCCAACAGCTTTCAGTGGGCCATTGGGCAGACGTACACTGGATTTGACAGCATCAATGCCTGAAGCAATGATCGCGGCAGCGATGTCGGCATTGGTAACAGAACCGAATAAGCGGCCATCAACACCCGCTTTTTGTGCGATAGTAAGAGTTTGACCATCGAGTTTTTCCTGACGGGCTTTGGCATCGGCTAGAATTTCAGCTTGTTTAACCTCCAGCTCAGCACGACGTGTTTCAAATTCTTTCATATTGGCTTCGGTGGCACGTTTGGCTTTACCCGAAGGAATCAGGAAATTGCGGGCATAACCGTTTTTCACGGTTACAACATCTCCCAGATTACCCAACCCACCGATTTTTTCTAACAGAATAATTTGCATGGTATGAGTCTCCGTTAATTATTTATGTTGGTCGGTATAAGGCAGCAGAGCCAAAAAGCGGGCACGTTTTACTGCGGTAGATAATTGCCGCTGATAATGCGCTTTGGTTCCGGTAATGCGTGCCGGAATAATTTTGCCATTTTCAGAAATAAAGTCTTTGAGCAAATCCACTTGTTTGTAATCGACTTCTTGGATTCTTTCAGCCGTAAAGCGGCAGAATTTTCTACGTTTGAATGATTGACGAGCCATGTGTTTAACCTTTATATTCTTTAATATTTTGTATCCTCAGCACCGGCTTGCTGTAACAACGGCTTTTTTGAGTCAAAAAGCCGCTTACTTCTACTGCGGTTTGTTCGCGGTGCTGCCAATTAAGTGCATCCTTGCCGATAATTCTAGCAGGCATTTCGAGCTTAACCAAACATTGCTGCCCGTTTTCCCACTGCCAAGATTCGTGTACCAACATAATGTCTAAAACAGGAATACCAGCAGGGGTATATCTCAGCTCTCTGCATTCGGCAATTTGTGCAGCAAGGGTGAAAAGATTATCCAATCTTTAAATTCAAATTACGCTTCGGCAGTTTTTTCTTTGGCTGCATTGCCGCCATCTAGCAGATTTTTAGACTTTTCATCTTTCAGCATCGGAGAAGCTTCGGTTACGGCGTGTTTGGTCTTGATGGTCAGGTGGCGTAGAACGGCATCGTTGAAGCGGAAAGCAGTTTCCAGTTCATCAACCACTTCAGGTAAAGTTTCGATGTTCATCAAAACATAGTGAGCTTTGTGGATTTTATTGATCGGGTAGGCCAGTTGGCGGCGCCCCCAATCCTCAAGCCTGTGGATCTTACCACCAGCTTCGGTAATCATGGTTTTATAGCGTTCAACCATTCCTGGCACCTGTTCACTTTGATCAGGATGAACGATAAACACAACCTCATAATGACGCATGTTGCCTCCTTACGGTTTTAACAGCCTTCAGCCATGCGAAAAGCAAAAGGCAAGGTTAGAAATTTTGAAATTATATACCAGTCTGCAAAGATAAAGCAAGCCGCTAAAAAAATTACAACAACATCTGCTACATTTTTCAAACGGCTTCCATGTTCACTCTACCCTAAACCGCTATTTCTATTTTATTTATAGAAGACCGTAAAATCATCCACATTAACATAGAATATAGACGTTTTCCTTGCTTCGGTAGGGACTGCTCTAACCAGCCACGCCTACGCGGCAAGTTCGTGGTAGCATGGAATCGCACTCAGTAATTTTGCGGCTTTGCATGAAGCGCAGAGGCTTGACCGCTTCATTGTGAACAGGGTCATGGCAACACTGATGGGCTTTGAGGCTTACTTAACAAACCATCTGAAGCGTTACTAACATAAAGGCCTTCTACCCAATCAACTCAGGTAGTGTAGGAATCCATGCTGCCGAAGCCGACCGTTCCTCTGCTGAAACAGCGACAAGCAAAACTATTGCTGTAGGACTGGCAAAAAGACCTGACCCTTTCACTAAAACTGCAGGTGTCCGATGTCTTTCAGACTGCCATAACGTTTACTCAGAAAACCTACCACCGTAACGTTTTAAAATGTAGGAAGCAATGATTTTAATGCCCTTGCCAAGCTGCGCTTACTGCGGATGCCACTAGTACCGAAATAGGATTTATTCAGCTCCAAGATGCCGCCTAAAAGTGTCTGCCCCCATGCTTACGAGCTAAGTGCTGATGCAATTTTAGGTGCAGGCTGTTGATACTTTTGACACTGATTCCAGTTGGTTTGGCCACACCCGAAGCAGCTAGATTTTAGCTAGGCATTAATCAAAAATATTTAGATTTGGATAAAATCCATCTTAATTGTCAACCACTATTTGTTTTTGGTTAAGTAAGGATTTTGCATTAATTTGTATTTTTAAAGTTCATATTTCTAATAGGTAAATATGATTTAAAAACAGATGGAAGCAGCAGGTAAACATCATTGGGTTTTAAAGATGTATAATTTAGGCAGAGCCATTTTTTTCAGACCGTCTTTATTTTAGATTGTCTGAAAAGATTTTACAGAGAATGAAGCGACTATGATCAAAAAACGCGTTTTAACCGGTGTAACCACTACTGGCATACCGCATTTGGGTAATTATGTCGGCGCTATCCGCCCCGCCATCCGTGCCTC
Source organism: Neisseria sp. 19428wB4_WF04 (assembly GCF_015235335.1). Classification (NCBI taxonomy): domain Bacteria; kingdom Pseudomonadati; phylum Pseudomonadota; class Betaproteobacteria; order Neisseriales; family Neisseriaceae; genus Neisseria; species Neisseria sp. 19428wB4_WF04. Next base: position 40,522 of record NZ_JADGLG010000003.1, on the reverse strand, counting down.
GCAAAGCGAGCAAACCGAATCTTTCTTATTTTTGGCCGATTACCACGGCATCATCAAATGCCATGACCCGGTGGTAATTCACGAATCCACCCGGGCTATTGCCGCCACTTGGCTCGCCTGCGGCTTAAACCCCGAGCGCACCACGTTTTACCGCCAAAGTGATATTCCCGAAATTATGGAATTAAATTGGATACTCACCTGCATCACAGCCAAAGGGTTGATGAACCGCGCTCATGCTTATAAGACTGCTTTGCAGGAAAATTTGGAGAAAGGGCTGGAAGATCAAGACCACCAAATCGAGATGGGGCTATACAGTTACCCGATTCTGATGAGCGCAGATATTCTGATGTTCCGGGCCAACGAAGTGCCGGTGGGACGAGACCAAATCCAACATGTTGAAATGGCGCGCGATATAGCGGGCCGCTTCAATCACCGTTTTCAAGAAGTGTTCACCCTACCGGAAGCGAAAATCGATGAAAACGTGGAGCTCTTGGTGGGTTTGGACGGGCGCAAAATGAGTAAAAGTTACGGTAACACCATTGCGCTGTGGGAGAACGATAAAAAAACCCAGAAATCGGTGAATAAAATCCTTACCAACCTTAAAGAGCCGGGCGAACCGAAACAGCCGTCTGAAAGCCCGTTATTTGAAATTTACAAAGCCTTTGCCACACCTGAAGAAACTGCGGAGTTCATCCATATGTTGGCTGAAGGCTTGGCTTGGGGGGAGGCGAAAAAACTGCTGACAGAGAAAATCAATGCCGAACTGGCCGAACCGCGCGAACGCTATGCTGAGCTTACTACCGATCCCGCGCAGATTGAGGCCGTTTTGCAGGAAGGAGCGGCCAAAGCCCGCCGAGAAGCCCGAGTGCTGCTCGACAAAGTGCGCGATGCAGTGGGGATACGTGCACTAAAGTAGGTATGTAAGGTTTAAGACTGAAAATTTGAGATTGATTCTAAATATTACCCCAAAGACTCGGGTTTTTAGTTGTTGTTTTGGTGTTCTAAAGTTAAAGCAAAATCCATACTCTTCAAAAATAAAGGAAAAAATTTCTGATTGACTCCATTCTATTTACATAAAACACGTTTTATCTGACTCCAAAAGTTTTCAATGCTGTCAATATGACTTTGTTGGTTGGAAAAATTGTTTTTTGTTGGTTGGAAAAATTGTTTGCTATGATTAATTCTATGATAATAAGCTTTGCTGATATTCGACACATCGCAGCTACTCAAATTATCTGTATACTACACTATCTGTATACTACACTGTCAGGCATAATTTTCCCCGTAACCATAGGATTGGTGCTATTCACTATGACCGTATAAACCTTACCTCAATATTTAGGAATACCGAAAGCCACTACTTTACCTGCCGTGCTCCTATCACCTCTTCCTTTTAAACGACAGTGTTTCGAAAAACATCGCCGCTTTGTGAGGTAGCAGCACGATTTGGGCTTCGGACTTGCGCCAACTGGAAGCAGTTTTGACCAAAAACTTGTTTCGTGTCACACCTCATCAATTGATAGCTACTTGATTAAATCGGTATGGCGCATAAAAAACATCATGAATTTTTTTCAAAAAATTACGATAAAATTATGATATAAGTTAAAATTGACGAAAAATATGCCGCCTTCGGGTAAAACTGTTTGATTGTTGCTGCCGCCATTGGCAAGAAGGCTCTCATCTTTTAAGGCAAACCGCATCAGCATAGATTACGGTTCTACTACCGTTAATCAGGGGGAGAGTTCGTTACCCTAGGGCTGCGGTTAATCACCGCGTTTTGCGCTCAAGGTTATGGTGGTTGATGCCTACGCTACCAAACACATACCGGGCTTGAAATTGGATTGTTTGAGGGCTTTATTCAGCACAAGTTAAAATATGGCGGCTGCTCGGAAAGAGAGCTCTGATAGACGGCAAAACAGGCTGTTTCGTTTTGAGGCATCGATAATTGCCCCAACGGCTTCGGTAATACGTTTCAAACACACATCCGCCACAGGCTGAATTGGTTGTTCAACCAGCTGCAGTTGTTCCTGATGAATGTATACTGCCTAGTACTTGCCGGTATGGCCGCCGTTGCAGGCAAAGCAAATGGCAGCATGAACGGACGCAGGGCGAAGGATAATAAAACAGATATATTCGGCAATCCGAAAAATAAAAAATAATATGGCTGAACCACATTGTTCCATTCTGCCAGGTAAAATGATGCATCGTGTTGCGCACAATTCGGGCGGTAGTAAAACAATCTGATATTTTAACAAAGGTGCATTATGATGATTTACCGCCTATGCAGGCGGCAAGCCGGCGATAAATGATTACGACCGTCTGAAACAACGGGAATTTTTTCAGACGGTCTTTTGCATTAAAAGCAATAGCCAAGAACGCTGCTTACCGGGGGGCCTGAAAAGCAGCCGTCAAAGCGGCTGCCGGTGTTTACCGTTTACCGTTTCCCGCAACAGATCAATAGAATGGAACAAGGTGTTGATACGCTGCCAATTCCGCGCTGCCCAAACAGCTTATTTCAGCTTAGGCAAACACTCAGATTCCCTACATCACCACTCTTTGCAAGCTGTTAAAACCATATGGTGTTGAAAGCTTTTCAAGCCGTCTGAACATGCCCTGCTTCGGGTTTTCAGACGGCCTGCATTTTAAATCAATAGGTTGGTTTTGATTTTTATTATAATAAATCAGTATTTTACCCCTTTATGCAGAGCAACGACACCTGCGGTCATGTTGTGGTAATCCACCGTATCGAAACCCGCGTCAAGCATCATTTGTTTGAGCGTTTCCTGATCGGGGTGCATCCTGATGGACTCTGCCAAATATTGGTAGCTGTCGGCATCTTTGGCAATCATTTTGCCCATCAGCGGCAGCAGTTTGAATGAATATAAATCGTAGGCCGGCTCCAATGGCTTGAATACTTTTGAAAATTCTAAAACCAGCAGGGTGCCGCCGGGCTTTAATACACGATACATTTCTTTTAAAGCCGCATCTTTACGGGTCATATTGCGCAAGCCGAAAGCCACAGACACCAAATTGAAATAATTGTCGGGAAACGGCAGTTTTTCAGCATCGGCCAGCGATACAGGCAGAATCAGGCCTTCGTTGAGCAGGCGGTCGCGGCCTACCGAAAGCATGGAAGAATTGATGTCGGTGAGCCATACTTCGCCCTCTTTGCCCACCCTCTTTGCCCAGCCCCGCGATAAATCGCCCGTGCCGCCGGCGATGTCGAGCACTTTGCCGCCTTTGCTGAGAGGAGCGGTGTTGATGGTGAAATGTTTCCACACGCGGTGCAGGCCGCCGGACATAACATCGTTCATAATGTCGTAGTTTTTGGCTACCGAATGAAACACCTCGGCTACTTTGCCGGCTTTTTCGCTTTCGTTTACGGTTTGGTAGCCGAAATGGGTTTTGTTGTCGCTCATTATGGATTCCTGTTTAGTGTTTGCCGCAACCGCCGCTGCCGCATCCGTGTTTCAGGGCGGGTGCGGCTCTACCTGCGGCGGCAGGTGTGCGCGATGCGCCGGCCGCTTCGATAAGGCGCAGATAGTCGGCCCACATTGTATCGTATTCGTGCGCCAATTTATATAAATAATCCCAGTTGTAAAGCCCGCTGTCGTGGCCGTCTGAAAATGTGATTCTCAGGGCGTAGTGCCCCACCGGCTCTAGGGCGGAAATGGTTACGCCGGCTTTGCCTGTCTGCAGGGCTGCTTGGCCGGGGCTGTGACCGCGCACTTCGGCACTGGGCGAATAAACGCGCAGAAATTCGGCAGGCAGGCTTTTGCTGCTATCCCGGTAAACCAAGGTAAGCGCAGCACGGCTGCCGTGCAGGCGGATTTCTTCGGGAGCTTCGTATTTCATATTGGGTTTTGTATGGAAAAACGCTATTTTAGCAGTAAAATATAGCGGTTTAGTTACCATGGAACAAGGCTGCGGAGCCGCAGGCAGCACAACTAATACGATAAGGAGCAATGCTGTATTATTGTAACGAAGCCGCTATAAAACCTTTTCAGACGGCCTTGAATAAGCACCGCCCTGCCCTTATTAACATTCTGCAAACCCTGCATTATCCCGCTTTTCTTTTAAATGGAAGAATAATGAAACGAATCATTGCTTTATCTGCAATTTCCACTTTGGCTCTGGCTGCCTGTAAAGACGATACGCAAGCCCGATTGGAGCAGCAGCAGAAACAAATCGAAGCACTGCAACAACAGCTTGCCCAACAAAATGCGCAGCAAGACAACACTGTTTACGAGCTGACCGCCGATGCAGTAAAAGATACCATTCCCGCAGAATATCAGGCCAACGGCAACAACGGCGAGCCGGTAACGGGCACAGACGGCCAGCAATATATTTACGACCAATCGACCGGAAGCTGGCTGCTGCAAAGCCTGGTGGGGGCGGCTGCGGGCGCGTTTATCGGCAATGCCTTGGCCAATAAATTTCAAAAAGCCCAAGCCGACACCCCTGCAGTACGGCGCGCGCGGGCCGATTATTACCAGTCGGCACAAGCGCAGCAGCGCACCAGCCGGCAGTTGAACACCAAGTCGCTGCCCGCGCAAAACCAAGCCGCACAACAGAATTACCGCCAAACTACCCAAGCCCCTTCCAACACCCGCCGCCCCATGCGCAGAGGCGGTTTCCGCCGGCGTTGAAATGCAGGCCGTCTGAAATTTTTTCAGACGGCCTTATCTGTCCGCCGAATATAACGCTATATTTTTATAACGCTATATTTTATTTACAGATTCTGTTGATTAGCCCAATCGTTTTCAGACGGCCAAACCAAACCGGTTCCGTAGTATGGTTTCGGCCATCGACATAATCGTTTTCAAGCAAGGAAAACCCATGAGCAAGCACCACAAACTGATTATTTTAGGCTCCGGCCCCGCAGGCTACACCGCTGCCGTTTATGCCGCCCGCGCCAATCTGCAACCTGTGGTTATCACCGGTGTCGCCCAAGGCGGCCAACTGATGACCACAACCGAAGTCGATAACTGGCCGGCCGATGCAGGCGGCGTGCAGGGGCCCGAGCTGATGGCACGCTTCCAAGCCCACGCCGAACGTTTCGGCACCGAGTTGGTTTTCGACCAAATCCACACAGCCGATCTGCAAAACCGCCCCTTCACGCTGAAAGGCGATATGGGTGAATACACTTGCGATGCGCTGATTATCGCCACAGGTGCCTCGGCCAAATATCTCGGCCTGCCCTGCGAAGAAAAATTTGCCGGCAAGGGCGTGTCGGCTTGCGCCACCTGCGATGGTTTTTTCTATAAAAAACAAGATGTAGCGGTTATCGGCGGCGGCAACACCGCAGTAGAAGAAGCGCTGTATTTGGCCAATATCGCCAACACCGTTACCTTGATCCACCGCCGCGACACTTTCCGTGCCGAGAAAATCATGATCGACAAACTCATGCAACGGGTTGCAGAAGGCAAAATCATTTTGAAGCTGAATGCCGTACTCGAAGACATCACCGGCGATGATATGGGCGTGAACGGCGCACGTTTGAAATATCATGACGGCAGCAGCGAAGAAATTGCCGTGCAGGGCGTGTTTATCGCCATCGGCCACAAGCCCAACACCGATATTTTCAAAGGCCAGCTTGATATGGACGAAGCCGGCTATCTGAAAACCAAAGGCGGCAGCGGCGACAATATCGGCCTCACCAATATCGAAGGCGTGTGGGCTGCCGGCGATGTGAAAGACCACACCTACCGCCAAGCCATCACCAGCGCTGCCTCGGGCTGCCAAGCCGCCTTGGATGCGGAACGCTGGCTCGACCGCCAGAACTAAACAGATTTGGAGGCCGTCTGAATAACAGACAGCACCTATATCTATAAAATATCTATAAAATCGGCGTTAAACAGCAAATTTTACATTTCGGGCTTTCGGGCCTTCCCTTGTTTTCCGGGTAACGGTTACTGCAACCCGGTCTATCGACAGAAGAAAGGATTTTCCATGATTAAACTACACACCAATTTCGGCACCATCGGTATCGAACTCGACCACGAAAAAGCCCCCGTTACCGCCGCCAATTTTGAGCAATATGTAAAAGACGGATTTTACGATGGTTTGATTTTCCACCGTGTTATCAAGGGCTTCATGATTCAAGGCGGGGGTATGGATGAAAACATGAACGAAAAGCCCGGCCGCGATCCGATTCAAAACGAAGCCCAAAACGGCCTGAAAAACGACAAATACACCCTCGCCATGGCACGCACCCAAGCTCCCCACTCCGCCTCTTCGCAGTTTTTTATCAACACGAAAGACAACGGTTTTCTCAACCACACCGAACCCAGCCTGCACGGTTGGGGCTATGCCGTCTTCGGCAAAGTAGTTGAAGGCCGGGAGGTTGTAGATGCCATTGAGGGCGTGGCCACCAAACGCCACGGCTATCACGATGATGTGCCCGTTGAGAGCGTTGTGATCACCAAAGCGGAAATCGTATAAACCGGTTGGCCGATGAATTATTTCCGGGGCCGTCTGAAAAATTTCAGACGGCCCCGGAAATTTTCATGCCTATATTCTTTTTGCTTGGTTTCTCAAAATTATCAAATTTATGTATCCAATTAATTTACACTACAAAACGGCAAACCAAGCAATATAGATAACACAGCGAAATACCGCAAAGTGTAAACAATCCGAACTTTTCAACGCAAAAAGCAGACACAAGCCTGCTTTTCTTATACGGATTCTAGGGATTCCGAATGTTTACAGAGCGTCTTTCAAGGCTTTTCCTGCGCGGAATTTCGGAGTTTTGGCAGCAGCGATGGTCAGTGGCTCGCCGGTTTTCGGGTTACGGCCTTGACGTTCGGCACGTTCGCCAACGTAGAAAGTACCGAAACCCACTAAAGTTACGGTATCGCCTTTTTTCAGCGCACTGGTTACGGCATTGGTCATGCCGTCCAAAGCTTTGGCGGCGGCGGCTTTGGAAATATCTGCCTCTTGGGCAATGGCTTCAATCAGTTCAGACTTGTTCACAATAAGTCCCTTTCTATCGTTTGAAATAATAAAAGCCCCGATAATCGGGCGTTTGGGGTACGGTTTCGTACGTCTGGCGACTTTATAGCAAGCCTAAAATCGCTGTGTCAAGCGAAAAGATGCGGAATATTGCGCTTTTGCAGGCTTTCTTCACAACAACCGCATCTTTTACAACACATTCCTACAGATTCAATGTTTGGTTGCTTTTGTGCTTGACTGGTTTTCAGTGCCCGTCAATACAGCCTCGGCGGCATTCCCTTCGGTTTTCCACGGCTCTGGCTGATGCTCTAAACCCAAAGCCAAAACTTCGTCTATCCATTTCACCGGGTGGATAGTCAGGCCTTCCTTCACATTGTCGGGAATTTCTTCCAAGTCTTTCACGTTGTCTTTCGGAATCAGCACATGCTTGATGCCGCCGCGCAGCGCCGCAAGCAGTTTTTCTTTCAGGCCGCCGATAGGCAGCACTTCGCCGCGCAAGGTAATCTCGCCGGTCATTGCCACATCGGCACGCACAGGAATCTGCGTAAATGCCGATACCATCGCCAGCGTCATGGCAATGCCTGCGCTGGGGCCGTCTTTGGGGGTGGCACCTTCGGGAACGTGTATGTGGATGTCTTTTTTCTCGTAGAAGTCAGGGGCAAGTCCGACTGTTTCGGCGCGAGAGCGCACCACGCTCCAAGCAGCGGAAACCGACTCTTTCATTACATCGCCCAGTTGGCCGGTTCGGATGATGTTGCCTTTTCCGGGCAAAGCTGCAGCCTCGATAGTGAGCAGTTCGCCGCCCACTTCCGTCCACGCCAGCCCGGTAACTTGGCCAATGCGGTTTTCGTCTTCGGCCACGCCGTAGTCGAATCGGCGCACACCCAAATAATTGTGGAGGTTTTTTTCGGTTACCTTCACGGTTTTGGCTTTCAGACGGCCTTTCACGGCGGCAGCGGTTTTCTTGTCGGCAGCCAGCGTAATCTGCATCACCACTTTGCGGCAGATTTTGGCAATCTCGCGGTCAAGCGAGCGCACGCCTGCTTCGCGGGTGTAATAACGGATGATGTCGCGCACCGCGCTTTCGGCAATTTCCAGCTCGCCCTCTTTCACGCCGTTGCGCTTCATTTGTTTGGGTACCAGATACTGCATGGCGATATTGATTTTTTCGTCTTCGGTGTAGCCCGACAAGCGGATGATTTCCATGCGGTCGAGCAGCGCGTGCGGAATATTGAGGCTGTTGGAAGTGGCGATAAACATCACATCGCTCAGGTCGTAATCCACTTCGGCGTAGTGATCGGCAAACTTATTGTTTTGTTCGGGATCGAGCACTTCAAGCAGGGCACTGGCGGGATCGCCGCGGAAATCGCTGCCGAGTTTGTCGATTTCGTCCAACAGAAACAGCGGGTTTTTCACACCGGCTTTGGCCATGTTCTGCAGGATTTTTCCCGGCATCGAGCCGATATAGGTGCGGCGGTGGCCGCGGATTTCGCTTTCATCGCGCACACCGCCCAAGGCCATGCGCACATATTGGCGGCCGGTGGCTTTGGCGATAGACTCGCCCAGCGAGGTTTTGCCCACACCCGGAGGGCCGACCAGGCACAGAATCGGTCCTTTGATTTTATCCATGCGTTTTTGCACGGCCAAATATTCCAAAATGCGCTCTTTGACTTTTTCCAAGCCGTAGTGGTCGGCGTTGAGCACCAAATCGGCTTTGGCCAAATCTTTGCTCACGCGCGATTTTTTCTTCCACGGCAATTCCAGAAGGGTGTCGATGTAGTTGCGCACCACGGTAGACTCTGCCGACATAGGCGGCATCATTTTCAGTTTTTTCAGCTCGGAAAGAGATTTTTCTTCGGCTTCTTTGCTCATGCCGGCTTCTTTAATCTGCTTTTCCAGCGCTTCGAGTTCGCCGCGTTCGTCTTCTTCGCCCAATTCTTTCTGAATCGCTTTTACCTGTTCGTTAAGATAATACTCGCGCTGCGATTTTTCCATTTGGCGTTTCACGCGGCCGCGGATGCGTTTTTCTACCTGCATGATGTCGAGTTCGGCTTCAAGCTGGCCAAGCAGGTATTCCATGCGCCCGGCAATGCTGACCATGCCCAATACGTCTTGGCGCTGTTCGAGTTTGAGTTGCAGGTGGGCGGCAACGGTGTCGACCAAGCGGCTGTTGTCGGAGATGCCGTGGATGGTGCCGATCACTTCGGCCGGAATTTTTTTGTTCAGTTTGGCAAACTGGTCGAACTGCGACAGCAAGGTGCGGCGCAGGGCTTCCATATCAGGAATGTCGGCATCGGTGTCTTCGGCGGATTCCACATGCGAAACAAACAGTTCGCCGTTGTCTTCCACACGGAGGGCGCGGCCGCGGCGGATACCTTCCACCAGCACTTTCACGGTGCCGTCCGGCAGCTTCAACACCTGCATCACTTGGGCTACCGTGCCCATTTTATGCAAATCTCCGGCACCGGGATTTTCTTCGTTGGGGTCGCGCTGGGCGAGCAGAAACACCGGTTCGTCTTTGGCCATGGCCGAATCGAGTGCCGCAATGGATTTTTCGCGCCCCACAAACAAGGGCAGCACCATGTGCGGATAAACCACCACGTCCCTCAGCGGCAAGGTTGCCAAAACGGCATATTCCTCAGAATGCTTGTTTGTTGCCATATCTTTGTCTCTATTCATTCAAGTGGTTGCTGCAACATTTCCGTGACGGCGTTGCTGTGCATCGGTCTTGCGGCGAAAATGCAAATCCACGATTGTTTGTCGGATTGCCGCCCACATGGGGCTGGCAGCCTGCTATTTCAAGTCTTGCCGCTTATCTCTTCAAAATGCCTTTTCAGACGGCAGTATAATGGATTGCCCGCCGTGTTTGCGTTAAAATATTGCCGAAAATGTATCAGGCCGTCTGAAAAGTGAAATTTTTTCAGACGGCCTGATTAGGTCGTACCACCTGGTACGTTGCGGCAGTATTGGGGGGTAAAATCCACGCCTGCAGCGTTGAAAATGCCCGCAAGATATTCAATCTTGCTTGTTTTTGGGCCGGCCTTCTGATGACACGCCCCGGCCTTTTTAAGGAAACACTATGTCCGGACAAAACCCTTCTTTAATCGACTTTCCCTGCAACTTCACCATTAAAGTGATGGGAATCCAGCATCCCGAATTTACTTCGTCCGTACTGGCCTGCGTGCAGAAACATGCACCCGAAACCCGGGCGCACCATATCAGCGTGCGCGCCAGCAGCAAAGGCAATTATCTGGGCGCCACAGTGGAAGCGGTCAATGTGCAGAACCAAGAGCAGTTGAACGATATCTACCGCGGGCTTACCGGCCACGAGCTGGTGAAAATGGTGCTGTAGCATGAAAACCGTGTATCTCGGCCTGGCGGATTACCAGCCCGTGTTCGAAGCCATGAAAGCATTCAATGCCCGGCGCACAGCCCAAACGGAAGACGAATTGTGGGTGGTTGAGCATCCGCCCGTATTTACACAAGGTTTGGCGGGTAAGCCCGAACATCTGCTGCGGCACAGCTGCATACCCGTTGTGCAGATTGACCGGGGCGGGCAAATCACCTACCACGGCCCCGGTCAGTTGGTGGTTTACACCCTCATCGATTTCAAACGCCGCAAAACCAGCGTGCGCAGTATTGTGAGCGCGCTTGAAAACAGCATTACCGCCACACTGGCCGAATACGGCATCAACGCTGCGGCCGACCCGCAACGCCCGGGAGTATATGTAAACGGACGCAAAATCGCCTCTTTGGGATTGCGGATTAAAAACGGCTCGGTGTATCACGGCCTGGCCTTGAATATCGATATGGACTTATCGCCTTTTCTGCACATCAACCCCTGTGGCTACGCCGGCATGGAAATGGTTCAGATGGCCGATTTCCTCTCACCCTGCCCGCCGCTTGCCGAGGTGGCCGGAAAACTGACCGCGCATTTACAGCAAAAACTGGAAGCGCCTGCCGCAGAGGCCGTCTGAAAATTATTTTCCGATACACAGCTTTAGAAAACGCCGGCCGTGTCTGTTTGCGGATATTGCCGGCTCCCTGCACCAGTTTACGGTATAGCCCCCCCGGCCGGCACACACGGCTTTGCGGTTGAAAACAGCAAACCGCGCGGGCCGGGCAGACACTTTACCCTGCCCTATCCCATAAAAGGCCGCCGTTGCCGATGCACAAAAAGAACACCGCACCGGCCGTGCTTATGCTTTACAATACAGCCTTGCGCCTTCCCCGAAACCAAACCGGCCTCCGCCCAACCGATAACAGAAATATGTCAGACATGAACAACGAAACCGTCAAATCCAACAATGCCCAAGGCGTCAAACACAAAGGTGCCGCCAAAACTGCACGCATTCCCATCAAAGTGGTGCCGCTGGAAGAAAAGCTCAAAAAGCCCGAATGGATACGCGCCAAGCTGCCCACGGGTAAAAAATTTTTTGAAATCAAAAATATTTTGCGCGATCAGAAAATGCACACCGTGTGCGAAGAAGCCAGCTGCCCCAACATCGGCGAATGCTTCAGCAAAGGCACCGCCACCTTTATGGTTATGGGCGACATCTGCACCCGCCGCTGCCCGTTCTGCGATGTCGGCCACGGCCGCCCCAACCCGCTCGATCCGGCCGAACCTGCAAATCTGGCCGAATCCGTAGCCGCCATGAAACTGCGCTATGTGGTGATAACCTCGGTTGACCGCGACGACCTGCGCGATGGCGGTGCCCAACATTTCGCCGACTGCATCCGCGCCATCCGCGAAAAAAGCCCGCAAACCAAGATTGAAATTTTAGTGCCCGATTTCCGCGGCCGTCTCGATATTGCTTTGGATATTCTTTCCCAAACTCCGCCCGATGTGATGAACCACAATCTCGAAACCCATCCCCGCCTCTACAAACAGGCGCGCCCGGGTTCCGATTACCGGCACTCGCTCGAACTCTTGCGCCGCTATAAAGAAATGCAGCCCGATATCCCCACCAAGTCGGGCATTATGGTCGGCTTGGGCGAAACCGATGAAGAAGTGCGCGAAATCATGCGCGATATGCGCGCGCACAATATCGAAATGATTACTGTCGGCCAATACCTGCAACCTTCAGACGGCCACCTGCCCGTTTTACGCTATGTTACCCCCGCGCAGTTCAAAACATTCGAGCAAGAGGCCTACGCAATGGGCTTCACCAATGCCGCCGTCGGCGCGATGGTCAGAAGCTCTTACCACGCCGACGAGCAGGCCTCCCAGGCTTTGCGGGAAAACGTTTCAAACAGTCTTTAAATGATAGTGCCCCGCTCTATTTCCTGTTGAGGGGCTGCATCCCGCCCCACCACCAAGAGAGTGGTTTCGCCGGCTGCCGAAGCGGCAGCATAACCGGCTCTGCCATGCCGCTATCGTTTGGCCTGCGTGCCGGGTAGCGGAAATACAGTGGATTCACCATCATCCTGTTTTTAAAGCATCAGGCCGTCTGAAAAACAACTTTCAGACGGCCTGATGTTTACTGCGGCGGGTTATTGATCCACAAACGCGCGCTCAATCAGATAGTCGCCGCGCTGGCCCATTTTCGGCGAAACCTGCAGACCGAATTCCTCCAACACTGTGCCGGTGTCTTTCAGCATGGCGGGGCTGCCGCACAGCATGGCGCGGTCGTGTTCGGGGTTCATCACCGGCAGGCCGATGTCGGCAAACATTTTGCCGCTTCTCATCAGGTCGGTGATGTGGCCGCGGTGCGGGTATTCTTCGCGCGATACCACGGGGTAGTAAATCAGTTTTTCTTTGACCAGTTCGCCCAGATATTCGTGTTCGGGCAGCTCTCGGGTGAAACGGTCGTAATAGGCCAAATCTTTTTTGTAGCGCACGCCGTGTACCAGAATTACTTTTTCAAACTGTTCATAAACTTCCGGGTCTTTGGTGATGCTTAAAAACGGCGCGATGCCGGTGCCGGTGGAAAGCAGGTAAAGGTTTTTGCCGGGGTTGAGGTCGCCGCAAATCAGGGTGCCGGTGGGTTTTTTGCTCACTAAAACTTCATCGCCCACTTTCAGATGCTGCAGACGGCTGGTCAGGGGGCCGTCAGGCACTTTGATGCTGAAAAATTCGAGATGTTCTTCCCAATTTGCGCTGGCTACGCTGTATGCGCGCATCAGCGGTTTGCCGTCCACCATCAAACCCACCATTACAAACTGGCCGTTTTCAAAACGCAGCGAATCATCGCGGGTGCAGGTGAAGGTGAAATAGGAGTCTGTCCAATGGTGTACGGATAAAACTTTCTGGGTGTTGAATGCTGCCATAATGATTGCTTTCTGAAATAGGAAGCCGTCTGAAAACGGCTCTGAAACGTTTGAAAAATGCCTGCTGTTCGGGCAGGCTGTCAATGTTAATCTGATTTTAAACAAAAAGAATTATGCCCACAATCTTTATCAACGCCGCTGCATCATGCCTGAAGCGGCAGAAAATTCGGCCAATGCCGCCAATTGCAGCGGATCGCGCCCCCAGCGGCGGTTTCTCAGCCGCCTCATCCAATAAATATAGCGCAGGGGGCGGCTCAAAACAGCGGCATGGCGATCGGGCAGTCTCTCGAAATATATGCGCCAAATTGCCGCCGCCTCATCCAACAGGCCGTTGCGCGCCAACGGCAACAGGGTGGAATGCAGATAACAGAGCCAATCGCGGCAGTCGGCCCTCGCCAATACACTTGCGGGGTCGTCTTCAAAATCAAAAAACCGATATTGCCGGCATCGTCCAACATCATGTTCCGCGCAAAAGCCTGGCTGGCATACTGCCCCCCCCCGGCCATGAAGGCTGCCAATTGGCCGCCAAGCCCTGCCGCCATGCACTAAGGCTGCCCGCAGCGGCTTCTTCCGCGATAACGTCCTGCAACGGCCTGCCGCAGAGATGCCCCATCATCAGAGAATTTTCCTGTACGGCCAAAAGAGGGGGAACGCCCCCCCCGATGCCGCAAGCTCACGCAGCCTGGCAGCTCCGGCGGCAATGCTCGGGTTGCTGCCCACAAGTTGGGTACAGGGGTCAGCACGCACAGTTGCAGCATCTTCGCAGGCAGCGCCAAAAGCGCGTAACGCCATGCGGCATTTCTCTTGCCGGCTTTGCGGATCCACACCGTTTCGCCGTTATCCAATATATAGCGGTCAATCGCAGCCCCCTGCTGGCGGGCAGAAAGCCGCGATAATTCGCTGTGGTAATCGGGCGGCCGGCTTTCTGTTTCCGGGCTTTTTCTCCGGCTGCCCCGTGCCGGAAATGGGCAGCGGCGCATCGGAAAATGTATTTTGTTGATAATCAGCCATATTGTTCATCTAATCTGCTACAGTGCCCAATAAGGTTATTTGCCCTACCCGGGCAGCCATACCGCGCTGTTTTTTCAGACGGCTTCAGCAACAGGCCGTCTGAACACAAGGCCGGCAGGCTTCACCAAAGCGGGCTTGCGGATCCGCCCAAAACGGTGATGCGAACAAATGCCGAGTTCTAAATAAAATGTTTCGTATCATAATATCGACCGCCGCAGTTTGCCGGTTGCTGCCGGAGCGTTCAGACGGCATCGGGTTTGCGCCGCAATGCCGGGCATGGCTTCTGCTGCGGTGCCGCAAACGGATTACCCGTATCCAACGGCAGGTTGCAAGCACCGCTTGTGCCGCCGTGTTCCCTACCGGTTTTCCGGCAGAAGCGTTAAGGAAACAAGGCATCGAGAAAATCAGCGGGGCGGCAGCTTTCGTTTTCCCGATAAAACATAATCTCGTGAATACGGATGCTGTTTTGCCCGCTGTTTACCGATGCAGCCGCTTTCAGCCAAAACGCCGGCCGGTTATGCCTGCGGAAGCTTGGCGGATAAGCGGCGGTGGGTTTTGCCGCCGTTTTTTCATCTTCCTCCCGCAGCCATTGAACCGTCCAAGCACGGCTCTCATCTTCGGTGCAAGGCGTAAACAGCCATTTGCTGCAGCCAAGTGCCAAGTGCGTGCTTGTGCGCTGCCCTCATATTTTTCCCTTTGCTGCCATGCTTGGCCTGCCCGAGCAAACGGCTCCACGGCATCAGAGGCCGTCTGAAAACGCCGTTTCCGAAGGAAACCAGTCTCTGCGAAGCCAAAACGCAGTTTCCGAAAGAAACCGGTAACACCGTTTCCGCAAGTAAACAAGTCTCTGGTTTTTTCAGACGGCCTGTACGCGTACACCTTTATTTTTCCAACGTTTCCCGGATAATGGTTTTGACAATATCGGCATTGTTCGGCACGGTTTGAACGCGTTGCGGCAGTTGCTCCAAGCCTTCGAGGGCGGCGGGTCGCGGCACGGTTACGCTGCCTGCGGCTTCGTGTATGGTGTCTTCAAATTTGGCGGCCAGGGCGGTTTCGAGGCAGACGATGGTTTCACCCGCTTGGCGCACTTCGCGCGCCACTTGGATGCCGTCTGCAGTGTGCGGGTCAATCAATCCGCCGCCGCTGAGGTAAACATCAGCAATGGTGTCCAAGCGGTTGCGGTGGCTGCTTCGGCCGGAGGCAAAGCCGTATTTTTCATGAATCTCCGGCAGTTTTTCCGACAAATCAAAACCTTTGCCGCTGCCGACTTCTGCCCATAATGCCCGGATTTGTGCTGCGTTTCTGCCTGTCAGGTCAAACACGAAACGCTCGAAGTTGGAGGCTTTGGAAATGTCCATCGAGGGGCTGGAGGTAACGTGGGTGTGTTCGGCGGTGCGCGGGCGGTAAACACCGGTTTTGAAAAATTCGTCAAGCACATCGTTTTCGTTGGTGGCAGCAATCAGACGGCGGATGGGCAACCCCATCTGTCGGGCGATATGGCCTGCGCAGATGTTGCCGAAGTTACCGCTGGGCACGCAGAAACTCACTTTTTGCGCGTTGGTTTCGGTAGCTTTGAAATAACCGGCGAAGTAATACACCACTTGCGCCACGATGCGCCCCCAGTTGATGGAATTGACGGTGCCGATGTGGTGTTGCGCTTTGAAGGCGGCATCGTTCTGCACGGCTTTTACGATATCTTGGCAGTCGTCAAACATGCCCTGAACGGCGATATTGTGGATGTTTGCGTCTTGCAGGCTGAACATCTGCGCGCGTTGGAAACTGCTCATTTTGCCCTCAGGCGAGAGCATAAACACGTTTATGCCTTTTTTGCCGCGCAGGGCGTATTCGGCGGCGGAGCCGGTGTCGCCGCTGGTGGCGCCGAGAATGTTGAGCTGCCTGCCTGCTTTGGCCAGCACATATTCAAACGCATTGCCCAAAAACTGCATGGCCATGTCTTTAAACGCCAGCGTGGGGCCGTTGGAAAGGGCTTGGATTTTGATGCCGTCTGAAAGGGTGCGCACGGGTGTGATTTCGGTGCTGCCGAAAATTTCGGCGGTGTAGGTGCGGTTGATAATATTGCGCAAATCGGCGGCGGGAATATCGGTAGCAAACAGGCTGATGATTTCAAACGCCAGCTCGGGGTAACTGAGGCCGCGCCATTGCTGCAGGGTTGCCGCATCGACTTGCGGATAATGTTCGGGCAGCATCAGGCCGCCATCGGGCGCAAGCCCCATCAATAATACTTCGCTGAACGGTTTGGGTGCGGTGGCTCCGCGGGTGCTGATATATTTCATGGCTCGGTTTCTTCAATCATCGGGCAAATACGCCGGAGGGCATTATAGGTTTTCAGACGGCCTGCGGTATGCGGGCAGGCCGTCTGAAACAAGATTAACGGTATAAACGCTTCACGCAGGCGGTTACGGTTTTGGCGGTTACCGAGGCTGCGGCCTGCGCGCGGGTAGCAGGATTGACAATCTGCACCATTTCGTTGGCGGTTATCTGGTTGGGGGCTTCTTCGCTGGCGCAGCCGCAGATTTTGTTTTCCCATTCCTGCTGTTTTTCGGCCGTCATCGCCAACGCGATCAAGCGCCATTCGTTGCGTTTGTTGAGTTCGGCGCGGCATTGGTTGTCTAGGGCTGCCTTCACCAAAGCGTTGCCCATGCCCAAACCGCTGTTGATATTGCCGTCTGCCGCACAGGCGGCAAGCAGTAAAGCCAACGGCAGTGCAATGATTTTTTTCATGGTTTCCCTTTTTCAAACAAGTGGTAAGAATGTTTATCCGGCGGCGCGGATTCTGGCCAGATAGGCCGCTCTGTCTGCTTCAGTGATGGCCCGCACGGTGCGGCAGGGCGAACCCATCGCCAAAACATTGGCGGGAAGATCTTTGCAGACCAGGCTGCCTGCGGCCACCACGGTGTTGCTGCCAATGGTAACGCCGCCTAGAATGATGCTCTGCGCACCTATCCATACATTATCGCCAATCACAATCGGCTTGGCATCTTCATAGGCTTGGGCGCGCAAATCCGCATCCAGCGGATGCCCCACGGTGTACAGCCCCACGTTGGGCGCCAGCAGCACGCCGTTGCCGATGGTGATACCGCCTGCATCGAGCATAATGCAGTTGAAATTGGTATAAAAACCGTCGCCCACTTCGATATAGGTGCCGTAATCGCAGTAAAACGGCTGGGTGATAAACACGTCTTTACCTGCTTTGCCGAAGAGGCGGCGGATAATCGCTTCGCGCGCGGCCGTGTCGCCCGGGCGGGTGCAGACATTATAGTCGTGCAGCAGCTCTTTGGCGCGGTTGCGACAGGCAGCCAAACCGGCAGCCAACGCATTGTGCGGCATACCGGAGAGCATCTTTTCGCATTCGCTTTTCATCATCGGAGGCCGTCTGAAACAAAACAGGCGCCATTGTACCGTATCGGGCTTATAATGCGGGGAAACTTTAGTAACGGAACAATGCCATGCCGGACCTGTTTACCCGCCCTCCCGATGCCCCGCTTGCCGAACGCCTGCGCCCGCACTCTCTCGAAGAAGTGATCGGCCAGCAGCATTTAATCGGCGAAGGCAAACCGCTGCGGGTGGCGGTGGAAAGCGGCAAGCCGCATTCGATGCTGCTGTGGGGGCCGCCGGGTGTGGGCAAAACCACGCTGGCGAGAATTTTGGCGCAGAGTTTCCATGCCCAGTTTCTGCCCGTTTCGGCCGTGTTTTCAGGGGTGAAAGACATCCGTGAAGCGATTTTGAAAGCCGAAACCGCCCTGCAGCAGGAGCGTGCAACGATTTTGTTTGTCGATGAAGTGCACCGCTTCAACAAAGCCCAGCAGGATGCGTTTCTGCCCCATGTGGAAAGCGGCCTGCTCACCTTTATCGGTGCCACCACCGAAAACCCTTCGTTTGAAGTGAACTCTGCCCTGCTGAGCCGTGCGCAGGTGTATGTGTTGCAGCCGCTCTCGGCGCAGGATTTGCAGCAACTGATTGATAAAGTGCTTGCCCTGCCCGATTATCAGGGCTTTGCCATTAACGGCGAAGCCCGCGAACTGTTGTGCCATGCTGCCGATGGTGATGCGCGCAGGCTGCTGAATCTGTTGGAACAACTGCTGCGCGCTGCCGCCACCCGCCGTCTGAACGCACTCACCCCCGAGTTTCTCGCCGACAGCCTGGGCACGCAAATCCGCCGCTTCGACAAAGGCGGCGAGAGTTTTTATAACCAGATTTCTGCCCTGCACAAATCCGTGCGCGGCTCCCACCCCAACGCCGCGCTGTATTGGTTCTGCCGCATGCTGGACGGCGGCGCTGATCCGCGCTATCTCGCCCGCCGCATCGTGCGCATGGCTTGGGAAGACATCGGCCTGGCCGACCCGAGAGCCATGCAGATTGCCAACGAAGCGGCCGCCGCCTACGAACGCCTGGGTTCGCCCGAAGGCGAGCTGGCACTGGCGCAGGCCGTGCTCTATCTGGCTGCCGCTGCCAAATCCAATGCCGGCTACACGGCTTTCAACCAAATGCGCGCTTTCGTGAAAAGCAATGCCTCCGGCGAAGTGCCCGTACACCTGCGCAATGCCCCCACCAAAATGATGAAAGAGTTGGGCTACGGCCGCGAATACCGCTACGCCCACGATGAGCCGCACGCCTATGCCGCCGGCGAAAGCTACATGCCGGACGGTTTGGCCGAGCCGGATTTCTACCAACCCGTGCCGCGCGGCCTCGAAATCAAAATCGGTGAAAAACTAGCCCGGCTCAAACAGCTTGACGATGAAGCAGGCGGCATAAAGTAACCCCCCCGAAGCCGCAGGTTTGAGGGCAGGGGCTGCGCGGGCAAACCGGTTGGGACTTTCACAACATTCAATATTCAAAACAATATTCAAAAACGCCGCAAACCGTTTTCCGCTATCAACCGCCAATTTGGCAGATTGGGTAATACGGTATTTCTGTTACGCCTTGCTGTTTTTTGGTGCAAAGCAAACGGTGTTGCAGCCGCCTGAGCGGCAACAGAAGCCGTTCCGTACGGTCTGCGCGCCCGGGTGTTCAGACGGCCCGAGCTGTTTTAATGGGATTTTCTACACCCGATGCCTTCGCAAAAATACTTTCAGGCCGTCTGAAACGCGCAAATACCGTCATTACCGCACAGGTAAATCCGGATAGAAATATTGAAGCATCGATTAAACCAATGCTTAGATGCCAAACGCCGGGCTTCCTGCCTACAGGTGCATGACGGCCGGCAACCTGCTTGTGAAGTTTTTTGAATTTTGCAAACGCCAGCCTGCAAATATTGCAAAAACCTGCCTTTTCATTTTTTAAATTCGAGGCCGTCTGAAAACATGTTCAGACGGCCTCAATCGTCAATGCGCAGGGATATTATCCGCCATAGTAGGCTTTGGTGAGGATTTCTTCCAAATCGGCCACCATCGGCAGGCGCGGGTTGGCGGGCGAGCATTGGTCTTCATAAGCCATCAGTGCCAGCTCTCTGCGGGCGGCGGTGAAGGCTTTTTCATCGATGCCCTGCTCTTTGAACGACATTTTGATGCCTACGCTGTGCGCCAAATCGTGGCAGGCTTGGGCAAACGATTCCACGCCTTCTGCCGGGGTGCTGCACGGCAGGCCGAGCATACGGGCGATTTCCTGGTAGCGTACATCGGCCCTGTAGTAGTTGTATTTCGGCCAGGTGGCGGTTTTCTGCGGCCGTGTGCCGTTGTAGCGGATAACGTGGGGCAGGAATATGGCGTTGGTGCGGCCGTGAACGGTGTGAAACTTTCCGCCCACTTTGTGCGACAGCGAGTGGTTGATGCCGAGAAATGCGTTGGCAAATGCCATGCCGGCGATGGTGGAGGCGTTGTGCATTCTTTCTCGGGCTTCGGGGTCGCTTGCGCCGTTTTTGTAGGAGCGTTCCAAAAATTCAAACACCAGCTTGATGGCCTGCAGCGCCAGGCCGTCTGTAAAATCGTTGGCCAGCACCGAAACATAGGCTTCTACTGCGTGGGTGAGCACGTCCATGCCTGTGTCGGCGGTTACGCTTGCGGGAACGGTCATCGTAAACGAGGGATCAACGATGGCAATGGTGGGGGTGAGCGAATAATCGGCAATCGGGTATTTTTTGTCGCCGTCGCTGATCACGGTAAACGGCGTTACTTCGGAGCCGGTGCCCGATGTGGTGGGAATGCCGATAAACTTGGCTTTGCGCCCCAGCTCGGGGAAGCGGAAGGCGCGTTTGCGGATGTCCATGAATTTCTGCACCAAGTCTTCAAAATCAACCTGCGGCTGTTCGTAGAAAAGCCACATGGCTTTGGCCGCATCCATCGGCGAGCCGCCGCCCAGCGCGATAATGGTGTCGGGCTGGAAGCTGCGCATCAGGTCGGTGCCTTTATACACAGTCTGCACGCTCGGGTCGGCTTCGACATCGGTAAACAGCTGCACGGTAACTTTGTTTTTGCGCAGACTCAGCTGGTGGGTGATTTTATCGACAAAGCCCAAATCCACCATGGAGCGGTCGGTAACAATCATCACTTTTTCGCAATCTTTCATATCTTGCAGATATTGGATGGAATCGCGCTCGAAATAGATTTTGGCGGGCACTTTAAACCATTGCATGTTGTTTCTCCGGCGGCCTATTTTTTTGATGTTCAACAGATTGACGGCACTGACGTTGCCGCCCACAGAGTTTTTGCCGTAAGAGCCGCAGCCCAGGGTGAGCGAGGGCAGGAACGCGTTATACACATCGCCGATGCCGCCGAATGAAGAAGGGGCGTTCCAAATCACCCTCAGGGCTTTCACGCGCCCGCCGAAAGTTTTCACCAATTCTTGATCGGCCGTATGAATGGCGGCGGAGTGGCCCAAACCGTCAAACTCCACCATTTCTTCAGAAAATTTCAAGCCTTCTTCGGTGGTTTCGGCTTTCAGCATGGCCAAAACGGGCGAGAGTTTTTCACGGGTGAGCGGCTCTTTGGGGCCCACTTCGCGGCATTCCACTATAATAATGTTGGTTTGCTCAGGCACTTTGAAACCGGCCTGCTCGGCAATCCAGGCGGCAGGTTTGCCCACCACCGAGGCATTGAGTTTGGCACCGCCGCAGTTGGCGCTGTTGGCCTTCACGCCGAAAATAAATTCTTCCAGCAGCGTTTTTTCTTTTTTGTTGGCGAAATACACGCCGTAAGATTTAAATTCTTCGGCCAACTCGTTATAGATTTCTTTGTCGGCAATCACCGCCTGCTCGCTGGCGCAGATCATGCCGTTGTCGAACGCTTTCGACATAACAATGTCGTGGGCGGCCTGTTTGATGTCGGCAGATTTTTCCACATAGGCGGGCACATTGCCTGCACCCACGCCGAGCGCGGGCTTGCCGCAGGAATAGGCCGCTTCCACCATGGCATTGCCGCCGGTGGCCAAAATAGTGGCCACGCCCGGGTGTTTCATCAATGAAGACGTGCCTTCCATCGAAGGTTTCTCAATCCATTGGATACAGTTTTCCGGCGCACCTGCGGCAATGGCGGCATCGCGGACGATTCGCGCAGCGTGGGCGGAACATTGCTGGGCAGAAGGGTGGAAGGCAAAGATAATCGGATTGCGGGTTTTCAGCGCAATCAGTGCTTTAAAAATGGTGGTGGAGGTGGGATTGGTGGTGGGGATAATGCCGCAGATTACGCCCACCGGGTCGGCAATCTCGGTGATGCCGGTTACATCGTCTTCGCTGATCACGCCCACGGTTTTCAAATCGCGCAGGCGGCGCACCACATTTTCGCAGGCAAACAGGTTTTTGGTGGCTTTGTCTTCAAACACCCCGCGCCCGGTTTCTTCCACTGCGTGCATGGCCAGCTCGCCGTGTTTGTCGAGCGCGGCAATCGAAGCTTTGGCCACGATATAGTCGATTTGTTCCTGGTTGAGTGTGAGAAACCGATCCAGTGCGGCCAAGCCTTGTTCGACCAAGCGGTTGACTTCGGCTACCGCAGGGCTGACAGTTTTATCGGCAGATGCATTCATAGTGTTCTCCTGAAAAGAAGTAAGGAATAAAGTAATAAACTTTCATTAAATACAGTATAAGTAATATTGTTACAAATATTCTTGACTTGCGTCATAAACACCGCACTTTAACGAAAAGCACCGCCTGATTCACTGTTGGTTTTTAAGCAGTTGAATTGGATAATATTTCTGAAATATGCAAAAAACGGAAAAATGGCGGGTTTTGGGAAGTTTTGTCTGTACTCGAAAACCATGCCTCAAAGCTGCGTGCCACCATTCATACCCTGCAGGAATGCGTTTGTTGGGCTTTTCAGACGGCCGGCGTAAATATGGCAAGTTTTTTTGCTGCCCCTCCCCGCTAGTGCCGGTTGTTTGGCCGGATGGAAAAGCAATGATGTATTATTATTACATTTCAATAGGTAAATCAGATTGTTTATGTAATATAAACACCTTCCAACTTTTTCAGACGGCCTTTGGCATTGATTTTGGAAAGGTTTTGCCGGCCATTGCCCGGTATAAAACCGTCCTGAAATTTCCGGCATAAGCCGCACATGCAGAATCAAAACAAGAAAAGAATCAGACTCAGGCATTCTACCGAATCCCCACAAACGCCTTGAAACATGATTTAATGGCAGCCTGCCCAACCAAACGGGAACCGTTCCATGGCCCAACGCCCCCCCATCATTCAATCGCTGCTCGATACCGATTTATACAAGTTCACCATGTTGCAGGTTATCCTGCATCAATTTCCGCAAGCCCACGGCGTGTATGAATTCCGCTGCCGCAACAACGATCAAACCGCTTATCCGCTGGCCGAAATCCAAACCGAATTGGAGCAGGAACTCGATGGATTATGCCGGCTGCAATTAACCCAAAGCGAGCTGGACTATCTGCGCAGCCTGCGTTTTATCAAAAGCGATTTTGTCGATTATCTCGAACTGTTCCAACTCAAACGCCGTTTCGTAAAAGTTGCCACCGACAAAGCAGGCCGTCTGAACATCCGCGTTGAAGGGCCGATGATACAGGCGATGTTTTTCGAAATTTACATTCTCGCCATCGTTAACGAGCTCTACTTCCGCCGCCTCGAAACTCCCGAAGTATTGGCCGAAGGCCAACGCCGCCTGCAGGCCAAAGCCGCGCGGCTCAAACAACTGGCCGCCTTGCAAAGCCCCGCCGACCCGCCGTTTCTGATTTCCGACTTCGGCACCCGCCGCCGCTACACCCTTGCTTGGCAGGAACACGTTATCACAACCCTTTACGCCGCTGCCCCCGAAATCATGCGCGGCACCAGCAATGTTTATCTCGCCAAAAAACTCGGCATCACCCCCATCGGCACCATGGCACACGAATTTTTACAGGCTTTTCAAGCGCTGGATGTCCGCTTGCGCGATTTTCAGAAAGCCGCCCTCGAGAGCTGGGTGCGCGAATACCGCGGCGATCTCGGCATCGCCCTTACCGATGTGGTGGGTATGGACGCATTTTTGCGCGATTTCGATCTCTATTTCGCCAAGCTGTTTGACGGCCTGCGCCACGACAGCGGCGACCCCTACACTTGGGGCGACAAAGCCTATGCGCACTACAAAAAACTCAAAATCGACAGCCGCACCAAAATGCTCACTTTTTCAGACGGCCTCGATATCGAAAAATCATGGGCACTGCACCAATATTTCAAAAACCGCTTCAAAACCAGTTTCGGTATCGGCACCAATTTCACCAACGATTTGGGGCATACCACGCTCAATATCGTATTGAAACTGGTCGAATGCAACGGCCAATCGGTCGCCAAACTTTCCGACAGCCCCGGCAAAACCATGACCGACAACGACACCTTCCTTGCTTATTTGCGCCAAGTATTCCAAGTGCCCGCGCCCCAATCATAAAGCCGACCGGCCGTCTGAAAGATTTCAGGCGGTTGTTGCGTCTATCAAAAACCGGGCAAACCTGTCTGACCGCCCAAAAGTTTTCAGACGGCCTCAAAATAGATAACCCGCCTTATTTTATGATATAAGGCCGTCTGAACCCCAAACCGACCACAAAGGAAACCACATGAGCTCACAAGATTTAAGCGGCAAAACTGCCCTCGTTACCGGCGCATCCCGCGGCATCGGCGCAGCGATTGCCGACACGCTGGCAGCTGCCGGTGCCACCGTTATCGGCACCGCCACCGGCGAAAGCGGCGCCCAAGCCATCGGCGAACGCCTCGCACAATGGGGCGGACAAGGCCGAGCCCTAGATGCCGCCGAACCCGAAAGCATCGAAAACCTGATTGCCCTCATCGAAAAAGAATCCGGCAAGCTCGACATTCTCGTCAATAACGCCGGCATCACCCGCGACAACCTCTTGATGCGCATGAAAGAAGAAGAATGGGACGACATCATGCAGGTCAATCTCAAAGCCGTGTTCCGCGCCAGCAAAGCCGTGTTGCGCGGCATGATGAAGCAGCGCAGCGGCCGCATTATCAACATCACCTCGGTTGTCGGCGCTATGGGCAATGCCGGGCAGGCCAACTATGCCGCCGCCAAAGCAGGCTTAATCGGCTTTTCCAAATCTATGGCGCGCGAAGTCGGCAGCAGGGGCATCACCGTCAACTGCGTTGCCCCCGGCTTTATCGACACCGATATGACCCGTGCCCTACCCGAAGAAACCCGCAAAATGTTTGAAGCGCAAACGGCACTGGGCAAATTCGGCGATGCACAAGATATCGCCGATGCCGTGCTGTTTCTCGCTTGCGACCAAGCCAAATACATCACCGGCCAAACCCTGCACGTAAACGGCGGTATGCTGATGCCCTAGCCTGCAGGGGCTGCCGGTTTGTACCGCCCGCCCTGCTCTTTTGCCTGCCGGGCGGCAGCAGGTAAAGACTAAAAGTAATTTCTTTTAGTTTTAACCATTTGCCGGGAAGTGCAAAGAAGCAGCATCAAAATGCTTGCACAAACTTGGGAATTTTGGTTTAATCACTTTCTCACAACGCAAAACGGGTGATTAGCTCAGTTGGTAGAGCGTCTGCCTTACAAGCAGAATGTCGGCGGTTCGACTCCGTCATCACCCACCAAGTTTCTTGCGCGGAGTGGTAGTTCAGTTGGTTAGAATACCGGCCTGTCACGCCGGGGGTCGCGGGTTCGAGCCCCGTCCACTCCGCCAAAACCTTCTCGGAAAAAAGCACCGGTTTGAAACGGTGCTTTTTTCTTTCTGTTCTCTGAAATTTGTCTGTTCTCTGCAATCTGTTTTCAGACGGCCAAGAGGGTGGCAAATCCCGGCCTTGCCTACATTCCTCCGTTTTTTATTCCCTGTTTTTTGCTTGGATACCTGATTCGGGCTACCCCTTGAAGATCTGTTTCGGCGTGAAAGCCTGTTTGGTTTTTTGCGTTTTTTTTGCGGCTTGTTTCAGAATACCCCGAGTCGGCAGGGCGGCATGGTTTTTAATATAGCGAACCCCTTTATTGCCTGCGGCGTTCTTAGCCCAAAGAGTACGGTTTTGCCAGGCTTCCCAAGCGGCGGCAGAATCGGTTCCGTATTGCCTGCACCGTCTGGGGCCTGCCTTATGTCGAAAATAAAATGTATTTGTTTTACTTAACAAAGCCCGTGTATGGCAGAGCATAAAATAGGCCGTCTGAAACGGGTTTGCCGCTTAGCCGGCAACGCTCCCCTTCAGACGGCCTTTGCGCCGTTAGGCTATCAGTTTGCGCACTTCCTCAATCTGTTCGCGCAGCAGAGCTTCAAACTCGGGCCTGCCTGCCAATTCGCCAAACAGGGCCGGATCGGCGGCAAAGGCTTTCACGGGATCGGCGGACTCATACACGGCGTGTACGGCAGCTTCGTCAAGAATACCGTCCTGATAGGCAAACGGCAGCCTGCCTTGGTGCCAGCGTTCCATAAACACGAAAAACAGCGCAGGCAGTTTGGCGGTGGCCGCAGGGCGCGCGCCCTGTTTGAAACGTTCAATCAGCGTGGGCTGGATTTGGGCGGGAATTTTGGAAAAACCATCGGCAGCCACACGCTGGTTGGTGTCTTTGATATAGGGGTTGGTAAACCGCTCCAGCACCACATCGCGGTATTTGCCCAAGTCGATTAAATCGTTGCCGAGGCTGGCAATCACGTCTTCGGTAACATAATCGTAGGCGATTTTGCGCGCGGTTTCGAGATTGGTGCTGTCGTGGATATACAGTTTGCCCAGCAGCGTGCCCATCCAGGCAATGGCGGCGTGCGGCACATTGAGCACGCGGATTTTGGCTTCTTCGTAAGGAATCACCGACTCCACCAGCTCTACGCCCGCCTTCTCCAGCGCGGGGCGCACATTGTTTTTGAAATTATCTTCGATCACCCATTGGGTAAAGGTTTCGCCCATTACCGGTGCTTTATCGGCAATGCCTGTTTGCGCCTGAACGCGTGCCGGCAGCTCTTCGGCCGGGCGCGGCACGATGCGGTCTACCATGGTGTTGGGGGTGGTGACGTTGGCTTTCATCCATTCGATGATGTCGTTTTGGCCGGTCAGGCCGAGAAACTCGACCAAGCCATCGTGAAAACGCTCGCCGTTGTGTCGCACATTGTCGCAGCAAAGCAAGGTAACGGCGCCGTTTTCAAGCTGCATCCGTTTTTTGAGGATTTTGGCAATAATGCCGTAAATGGTTTGGCTGCCATCCGCCAAATCCGCTTTCAGCGCAGGGTCGTTCTGCACCAGTTTGAAATTGCTGTCGAGATAATAACCGGCCTCGGTAACGGTGAAAGCAATCACTTTAACCGCCTCCCGCCCGCCCTCTTCAATCAGCGGCACCAAACCGGCCTGCCACGGAATCAGCTTGCGGATAGACTTGATCACCTCATATTCACGCTCGCCGCGCGGGCTGACGGTTTCCAGCACATATTCGCCGTTTTGCGCACGCAGCGCTTCGATGGTATGTTCGCTGTCGTTGCGGATATTGCCGGCCGCAATCGTCCAACTGTCGTCTCCCTGCTTGATTAATTCGTTGAGATACCATGCCTGGTGGGCGCGGTGGAAGCTGCCCAAGCCGATGTGAAGCCAAATGTTTTTGCTCATGTTGCGCACTCCTTTTATCAGTCATACAAATATTTCAAAAAAATATAATATTATTTACATCAATAAGTTATAAAACACCCGGCCATTGTGGCACAATTTGAAAGCAAAAAACAGGCATGGTGCGAAATAAAGCGGTTCCATATATGAGGCCGTCTGAAACATCGCGCCGGCGGGTTTTCCACCGGCTCCGATTCTTGGCATAATACGGCCTTACCGATTTCCAGCAGAGAACGCCCGAATGACCGCATCCATCCGCCTGCCCGCCGCCGCCCTGAAACCCTCCACCGTTGCACTGCCCGGCTCGAAAAGCATCAGCAACCGCACGCTGCTCTTGGCCGCCCTCTCCGACAACACCTGCGAAATCCACTCGCTGCTCAAATCAGACGACACCGACCGTATGCTTGAAGCCCTGCAAACGCTCGGCGTGAAGCTCGAATTTTTTTCAGACGGCCGTCTGAAAGTACACGGCTGCCGCGGGCGTTTTCCCAACCAAAGCACCGATCTGTTTTTAGGCAATGCCGGCACCGCCTTCCGCCCGCTCACCGCCGTTTTGGCCATACTCGGCGGCAACTACCGCCTGCACGGCGTGCCGCGTATGCACGAGCGCCCCATCGGCGACTTGGTCGATGCCCTGCACATCGCCGGCGCCGATGTGCGCTATCTTGGCAACACACACTACCCGCCGCTGCAAATTAACGGGCGCGCCGACAACGGCGTGCGCACGATTCCGATCAAAGGCAATGTGTCGAGCCAGTTTCTCACCGCGCTCCTGATGGCACTGCCGCTCACCGGAGAGGCATTTGCCATAGAAATGGTGGGCGGGCTGATTTCCAAACCCTATATCGACATCACCCTCAAACTGATGGCGCAGTTTGGCGTAAACGTAGAAAACCACGGCTACCGCGTATTCAACATTCCCGCCGGCGCGCACTACCGTGCGCCCGAAAACGTTTATGTGGAAGGCGATGCTTCGAGCGCATCTTACTTTCTCGCCGCCGGGCTGCTTTCCGGCCAACCCGTGCGCGTTACCGGCATCGGTAAGAACAGCATTCAGGGCGATGCAGTTTTTGCGCACGAGCTTGAAAAAATCGGAGCCGCCGTGGTTTGGGGCGACAACTTTATCGAAGTTTCCCGCCCCGCCGGCCAAGCCGTACTGCCGTTCGATTTAGACGCCAACCACATCCCCGATGCCGCCATGACGCTGGCCGTAGCCGCCCTTGCCACGGGCGCACCCTGCTCGCTGCGCAACATCGGCTCGTGGCGTGTGAAAGAAACCGACCGCATCGCCGCCATGGCTGCCGAGCTGCGCAAAGTGGGCGCAAATGTGGCTGAAGAACCCGAAGCCATCCACATCACCCCGCCTGCCGTGCTTACGCCCAACGCCGAAATCGACACCTATGACGACCACCGCATGGCCATGTGTTTTTCGCTGGTGTCGCTGCTGGGCGTGCCGGTTGTCATCAACAACCCGAAATGCACACACAAAACCTTCCCCACTTATTTTGACCTGTTTGCTTCGTTGAGAGAATAAACCCGTTCATTTAAATGAAGGCCGTCTGAAAACACAATTCAGACGGCCTTTCAACACAATCCGTGTTTGAAACCCGATTAGGCAGACTGCCGCTTTTCGCCGTGCTATGCAGGCGCATGGTGAAAACAGTGCGTTTGTTCAGCATCGACTTCCAACACTCTCACTTTCACACATCACGGCTTTGACAATTTCCGCCTACGCGAGCCAAAGCTGGCCGCCTAATTCACAAAAGACAAATCGGAAATGCCGTCTTAACAGCGCAGAGAATAGAGTATTACCGGCTATTGTTTCTTTGATGTTCAGGGCAAATTATTCAAAAATGGGCTTACGAAGCAAAATCAGCAAAAATGATGTTAAGCTTCTGATATACCTATTAAAAACAAATACCAAAAGTTCAGTAAAATTACCGAATCAAAATTCCGTCAAATCCTGCGCCTTTTCACACTTGATTTGACCGCTTCCGATACCGCCAGACTCACCGGCATCAGTACCCAAAGTGCCAATATCTGTTTCTCAAACTGCGTTGCCGTATGGCTGCTGAATGTGAACGGCAAACTCCCTCTGCCGGTGTGGTCGAACTGGACGAATCCTACTTCGGCTCCAAACGCATCCGAGTGCGGGCGGGGGAGAGGGAGGCAAAACCATTGCTTTCGGCATCTTAAAACGGGACGACAAAGTCTATACCGAAATCGTGCCGGATACTTCGAAAGCTACACTGCAACAGGTTATTCGAGGGCGGGTTGCTGTTGAAATTGTCATCAATACTGACGGCTGGCGCGGCTATCACGGCTTGGTCGATATGGGCTGTGAAAAGCACTTCAGGGTACATCATGGTGCAGACGAGTTCGCCCGGGGTGCGCAACACATTAACGGCATCGAATTGTTTTGGGGTTATGCCAAAAACCGCTTGGTTAAATTTAACGGTGTACCGAAACAGACTTTTTATTTACACTTAATCTGCTCCCAAATACCTACCTGATATTGTAATGGAAGCCCTCATTGTTTCAGGCCGTGTTCACAATATTTTCATACGGCCTGCTAACTATTTGAAAATTTTATTGTATGTCAATAAACAACTGCCGAAGCTGCCTTTTCCAACCCTTGATTCAGTGATTCAACCATTGCTGTATAGCCGTCGCCGTTTTGCGGTGTTTCAATGTGAAAGGGACGGCTTTGCCCGTTCGGCCATACGGCATAACCGCTAATGAGCGTTTTGCCTTGATAATTTCCTTGAAAAGCTTCTATATAAATTTTCAGTGTCTGCATACTGCTGCTTCTGGCCGCAGGTACAAAAACGTAGCGGCCGCCCAAGCGGTTGAGCTTATTGCTGAAACCTGATGCCAATGCTTTATCCAGCGGGCTTGCCCACAGGTGGTTGCGGGCAAAGTTCACATGATAATCATCGGTTTGATATACCAGCCCGCCGTTATTGAGCGGATCGGCCAAATACACGTGCACGGCGATTTCGCTGCCGCTTTTGGCAGGAAGGGTGTATCGGCTGTCGGGCAGTGTGAAATATTGGGTAGCGGGCGTGCTACAGGCGCTCAGTGCGGCCAGCGCGCCTATCATCATCCATTTGTGCATCAGCGGCGTCCTTTCGGTATCGGATCTTTTATGTTACTGTTGAAAATCAGTGCGTTGGGTTTTTCTTTTAAGGTGTTTATCACGGGCTGTGCATCTTTCAGGGTTTTGTCGATACTCTGTAAAGTGCTCTGCACATCGCTGTAGAACGGCGACTGCGGCGACACGCCCTGCAGGGTTTGGCGTAATCCGCGCAGGGTTTGGTTCAGCTCGCCGGGGATATTTTGTGTTTGCGGTTTGTTGATTAAGGCATTGGCCGCATTCAAAGTAGCCTTAAGTTCACGCAGTGTGCCGTTCAACTCACCCACAGTGTTTGCGAGCGGCAGTTTGTTGAGTTTTTCGAGCAGGCTGCCCAGTTGTGCCTGCAAATCGTCAAATCCGCTGCTGCGGGTGGCAATAACTACGTTGCCGTTATAGTCGGCAAATGGTTTGAGTTTGGCACTTTCAGACGGCCTGTCGTCCAGCTCTATCATTTTGCTGCCGGTTAATAGGTTGTTGCTGGAAATAGTGGCGGTTAAACCTTTGTTTAAGGCCGTCTGAAACTGGTTTTGCCAATATTCGCGGCTCTGCGCCCCGGCGTTAAGCTCTATGCGCTCCGGCTCGATGCGGATGCGCACGGGAATCCAGCCGTTTTCAAACAGTTTGAGGCTGTCGTTTTCGGCAAAATAAGGTACTTCGGCCACGGTGCCGATGTTGATGCCTTTATATTCTACCGGTGCGCCGCTCATCAAACCCCGCACGCTTTGTTTGAAAAAGGCGGTGTAATAGAGGGAGCGTTCGGTCGGCAGGTTGTCGATTTCGCTACGGTTGTTATAAAGCTCGAAAGTGTCATCGTTTACCGCCGGCCTGCCTTTGTCCCCTCCGGCCGGCGAAGCAAAGGAAATGGCACCGGAAAGCAAGGCGGGAATAGGGGCGGAATCCACGCTGATACCGTTACCGGTGGTTGCGATGCTGATGCCCCGTTGCAGCCAAAACTGGCTGTGTTCGCCCACCAGTTTGTCGTTGGGGCTTTGAATGAATACGGTGTAATTGACGGTTTGGTCTTTAGGGTTGAACCCGGCATTTTCCACCACGCCCACACTGAAGTTTTCAAACAGCACCGGGCTGCCCACACCTATCATTTTGTCGTTGAGACCGATAAGTCTCAGGCGCAGGCCGTTTTGGCCGATAGCGGCGATCGGCGGGATATCGAGCACTTCAAAACGCTCTTCGGTTTCTTTGCTTTTACCAGGTGTAAAGGCAATATACGAGCCGGAAACTAAGGTATTGAGACCAGAAATTCCGCTTTGGTCGATGCGTGGCTTCACCACCCAGAATTGGGTGTCTTTACGCATCATGTCTTTTGCATCGGCAGTCAGGCGGGCGGTAACTTCCACGCCTTTTTGGTCGCTGCGCAGGCGGATGCGGGTTACCCGCCCTACTTCCACACTCAACACTTTCACCACGGTATTGTTTACTTCGATGCCTTCGGCACTGTCCATCAACAAGGTGATTTCCGGCCCGCGGTTGCGGATGTCTTTCATCAGCAGCCACCCGCCTGCAATCAGGGCAATCAGCGGAATCAGCCAGATAACCGAGCTAAATAGGTTTGCTTTGCGCACCACAGCCGCAACGGGCTGATGGGGTTGTTTGTCGTTATCGTTACTCATCATTCAGGTTGGCTTGCCGGCAGGTTTTCAGACGGCCTGTTTACAGATTGTTCAAAAGAGCGCGCTCTGTCCCACAAAAGGCGCGGGTCGAAAAAATAGGCGGAAAGCATGGTCAGCAACACCACCAGGCAGAAATATACCGCCGCCGGCCCCGGCACTACCCGCGCCACATAAGTGTGGAATGCACTCATCAGAATAATAATCACAAAAATATCAATCATCGACCATTTGCCGATGGATTCGGTAAAGCGGTAAAGCCGCTGCATGGTGTGCACGCCGGCCGGCAAGCCGCAGCGCGCGCTGAGAATCAGCACCAACATCAACACGATTTTTGCCCCCGGCACCAAAATGCTGGCACTGAAAATAATTGCGGCAATCAGCTTATCGCCTTCGTTCCACATATACACGATGCCGTTGAAAATGGTGTTTATCTGCACGGTGGCAGGATTGGAAGAAATCATAATCGGCAGCGCGTTGGCCGGAATATACAGCAGCACCGCCGCAATCAGAAACGCAATAGAGAGGCTCAGGCTCTTGGGGCGGCGCACATACAGATCGGATCCGCACACCCCGCAAGCTGCTTCTTCACGGCTGCGGAAATACAGACAATGGCTGCAGCAGACACGCCCTGCCGAGGCCGTCTGAACCGCATCACGGCCCAAAATACGGTGGATTTTATAATACACCCAATGCTGGGGAATCGACACCGAAGTGCGTATCAGCATCACCGAGAGCGCAAACATCAAATAGAATGCCGCACCAAATTCCACCTGCGCCACCGAAGAGAGTTTGATATACGCGACCAATGTCGAAATAAAAAACACATCAACCATAATCCAGTGGCGCAGCCGAACCAGCGTTCGGGTGGCATAGAGCAGGCCGGGATATCCTCTGTTTTGCCACAATGCCGCATATACATAAACACACAGCAATAAAAACAGCAGCGGCGTGCCAAACGTGAGCACAAACATCACTTCGGCCAAAAAGCCGAAATCGAGCAGCACCAAGCGTTTCATCATCGAAGGCAGCGACAGGATCGAAGTTACCCCGGCCATCGTAACCGTAACAAACATCATGCTGTACACAAACACCATCAACACCAGCGAAGCCGCCGCATAGGCCAGCGGAGCAACATACGGATTGTTTTCCACCTCCACTACTTCATAACCGCAATTCGGGCAGTGCGCCTCCTGCCCCTGCCGCAAATACGGTAACGCCATGCGCTGCCCGCATTCAGGGCAGTCGAGCATATGTGCCGGCAGTGCCGCATCTCGCTGCAGCGTATGGTAACGCCACCAACGGCGGTAGTTTCTAACAAGTTTCACAGCTGTTCAGACGGCCTCTTCCCGCCGGCAGACTCTAAAATAAAACGCTTATTATAGCCGATAAAGCGCTGTATTTTCGGATGATGGGTGTAAAAGACCGTCAGCACCGGCAACCTGTTCCGGCCGTCTGAATACACACCATAAAGCCCAAACAACAACCGCCGGCTATCTAAAAAATATAGATTAAACCGGCGGTTTCATTGGTTTGGTTTGCAATAAGTTTCAGACGGCCTTACATCAAAACACGCGGGCTGATGCTGATGGCGGTGTTGTCTTCAAATTTCAATAAGGCGGCATTTTTGTTGTGTCCGAGCAGCCCAGCCAGCACATTGGCCGGAAAGGATTGGCGCATGGTATTGTAAGAAACTGCTGAATCATTATAGGCTTGGCGCGCTACTGCCACCCTGCTTTCGGCATTGTCCAATGCTTCAATCAAACGGCGGATATCCGAATCCGACTTCAACTCGGGATGGCTCTGAATCACGCTCTGCAAATGGCGCAAAGCCGCATTCAATTCGGTTTCTACTGCACCTAAAGAAAGCAGCGAACTTTCGTCTATATTGGCCGATGCCGCCAGTAAAACTACTTCTGCACGTGCGCGGGCGGAAATAACCGCCTTTAAAACGGCAGGGGCATGGTTGAAATAATCTTTAGACACATCTGCTAAAGTAGGAATAATATCGTGGCGGCGCTTGAGTTGGATTTGAATTTGCGAAAAAGCCTTGAGATATTGCTTCTTTCCCACCAGTAAACGTTTATAAACCATTATCGGCAGCAACAAACAGAAAACAATCAGAAGCGAAGTGAGAAGCGGTTCCATGATAAATCCTTTTTAATCGGTTATTCCCGCGTGCTTGCCGGGCTTTTTTTCATTTTGGTTATCAACGGTGTGATTATAACCAATCAAAATAATTGTATCTATATGTTAAATTATGCAAGAATATATTCAGCAAAAAATGTTGTTTTCTTGCACCGCTCCACAGAAACATATCTTGTCTGTATCTGTGAATAGATCTGATCTCCGATAAAGAAAATGCAAGCCGGAGGGCTGTGGATAGTGTCGAATACAAGGTGGGGCAGCGCTCGAACTGCGCTAACTGCTGCACAAAAGACTTGGGGAAACGGGCAGTTGGACATTTATCTGGCAGACAACAGCAGCCCACTCAACAAAAGGAAGATGAGCAATGAACATGTACAAGGTGCCTTTTCCAATAAACGCGAGGTTTTGATGTGGCTCAAAAGCCTGTGCCTGTGCGGCTTGCTGGTATTAGGCGCTTGTGAAGCCAAACCGCCCAAGGAAGAAACATATCCGGCCAGCATGGCAGGAGCCAATTACACGCGAGAAGGCGTACAGGCGTTTTATGTGAACGGTGCTTGGGGAGGTGGGATTGGCAGTTATAGCGGAGGGGAGTGGTGGTGTTTGTTGCGTGACCTTGC
The DNA here is from genome assembly GCF_015235335.1 of Neisseria sp. 19428wB4_WF04. Taxonomy (NCBI): domain Bacteria; kingdom Pseudomonadati; phylum Pseudomonadota; class Betaproteobacteria; order Neisseriales; family Neisseriaceae; genus Neisseria; species Neisseria sp. 19428wB4_WF04. The sequence continues at coordinate 5,776 of NZ_JADGLG010000003.1, read as the reverse complement.
CCATAAAATGGCGCCCTGGCCTGGATGCGGAAGTGGAATGGCGGATCGGTCATTTTCAAAAAGAGGGTCGTTTTATGACGGGCGAGGAAAGAAATGCACTCTCTACCCAAGAGCTGAGTGAAAAGCACTGGGTCCAGCGCCATCTCAAACGCCATGTACCGATTGAGCCTTATGAGCCGGAAGAGGGAAATCTTCAAGTGATTTTTTTGCCCAATGATGAAGTAAAGATTTATGTTGTCAAGCTGAATATGGGGTTGGATCTTCCCGAGCACCCTGGATACCATTTGTGGCAACAATCAGAGCGTGACCCGGAGCGGTTGCGTTACGAAGCTGAGTTACAAGAATCTTATGAGCGCAAAGCGCAGGGAGGGAACTGAAAATGGCGCTGCAACCTTTGCCCCAAAGCCTGCTGTTCTTGCGCCCCTTAAGCGCGCAAGAACAGCAGCGCCGTGCTGCGGCCTTGGCCTGTATGAACAGCCCAGCCAAGCCCGATTGCAAACGCAATATCTCCATTGGCATCTTTATCATTGTTGTGGCAGGCCGGCTATATCGCCATGCTTTCACATATTTATTGGTAAACCGGCATACAAACAATGATTAACAACAGCCTGCGTTTAAGGAACGGCTTTTGATTTTAGCCATACCCAAGACCATTTCAGCATTCTGCAGGACTTGTCCGTATTCCGGCAGTATGTGCACCCCGCCCACACTTTTCTGCAGCACCAGCCCATACACTGCCGCCTTATGCGGCCACCAGCGGTTGCCTGCCGCTTCCATAAAATGACACAGCCGCAACAGCTTCTCGTTGTCGAAAGGGGGCACATAAACCATAAACTGACCAAAAACGACTGCAAACCCCAAAGCTTTAGCATTCGCTTTTAGCGTTTGCAGAGGCAGGCAAAATTTTTTGTCGGGCAAAAGCACGCCGTCAAACCACTTACTGCATCCCCACAACGAATAAGGGTTAAACCCCGTCAGCACTACTTTTCCTTCCGGTTTTATCACGCGGTAAGATTCAGCAAGCGCAATATGGGGAACCCCGCTGCATTCCAACGTATGCGGCATCAATAATACATCTACCGACTCATCTGCCCATGCCCACACGCCTGCATCCATATGAAAATCGCGACTATTGCAAAGCCATGTGCCGGGCGGCTCCAACCAGCCGCACATACCTGCCTGAACAGCTATCTGCATTTCGTTACAGAAGTAAAACCGCTTGAAAAAGCTTTTTTCCCAACCAGCGACATATTGCCCTGCTACTGTTTGTAAAAACCAGCTATCAAACATTTCCAAATTCATATCACTCAAACTTTAAATTGAATTTCGAACAATCATAACAATATATAAAATATATCTGAAAAAATTATTTTAAAAAATATGATTTACATGGTAAGTATTTTAATTGCTTCAGATATTTCTGGATAACTTCTTGACTTCATGCCTTTAAAATATTACCATCCCTTATATTCAAAATCACTATCTCCGAATTTACAAAGACTATGGCCAAACTAAAATCTATAGCCTTAGCCGTTACCGGCGTATCGGCAGTTTCAGGTGCAACATACACCTACGCAGCTCCTTCCAGTCAAACAGCAGGTATGGCAATGATGCGCTTGAATTCATCATTACTTGATCAAGAGAAAAGAAGCCAAAATAATCTTGCGTCCGGCAGTTTGTGGAATGCCATGCGTAAAGATTTCCGTATGGCCGAAGTTAATTCCAATTTGGTGCGCAGTCACGAAAATAAATTTTCTGCCAGCCGCGCCTATTTCGACCGTACCATCAACCGCAGCAAACCCTATATGTATCATATTGCGAATGAAGTCAAAAAACGCAATATGCCCGCCGAAATCGCCCTACTACCTTTCATTGAAAGCGCATTTGTTACCAAAGCCAGATCCCATGTAGGTGCCTCGGGTTTATGGCAGTTTATGCCCGCCACAGGCCGTCACTTCGGATTGGAACGCACCGCCTTATATGATGGCCGCCACGATGTATATGCCGCCACCAACGCCGCATTGAATTATCTTGAATATCTCCACGGCATGTTTGGTGACTGGTCATTGGCATTGGCTGCTTACAACTGGGGTGAAGGCAATGTCAGCCGCGCAATCAACCGTGCACGGGCACAAGGCTTGGCTCCCGTTTATGAAAACCTGCGAATGCCCGCAGAAACCCGCAATTATGTTCCCAAACTGCTTGCTGTTCGCAACATCGTGAAAAACCCCCACGCTTTCGGCATGGGCTTGAGCGATATTGAAAACAAACCTTATTTCAAAGCCGTAAATATAGATAAACCCATTGATACAAGAGCTATTGCGCGCTTGGCCAATATTAGCGAAAGTGAATTTTTGGCTCTGAACCCGGCGTTCAATGTACCTGTTTTTGTACCGAAAGCCAACCGCAAACTGCTGCTGCCGGCTCATGCCACCTCTACATTTGAGAAAAACTACCGCAATGCCAAGTCTGACGAATTGCTTTCTTGGGACGTTTACACCGCCGGCGGAAAAACCAGTTTGAACCGTATTGCCGCCGAAGCTGGCATGGATATAACCGAACTCAAACGTTTGAACAATACCAACAGCGATTCGCTCAACTCCGGCCGCAATCTGTTGGTGGCTAAAAACAGCATTAAAGGCAAAAGCACCAATGACTACAACTATGTTCGCATCGAAACTGAACGCAGCCCCTTACCCAACAGTTACAACACCAATACAGCCTCTCTAAAACAGATCAACAGTTCTGATGTCAAAATAGCTGAATCCAGTTCGGCTCCAATTGCCATTCTGACAGGCCAAACAAAACCTGTTTCGGAACAAAGCAGCACCTCACCAGCACCCGTTTCCATTGCAGCCTCTCTGATTGCCCCCAACCAACTTCCTGAAAAAGTAGGTAACACAGCCAATTCCGTTAAGATAGAGAAGACTAATCTTACCGCAGTTCAGGCCCCAGAAACCACAACAATTGCTATTGCGGAGCCCCTGCCCCTGCCTACGCAAACCTCTGCAACCCCTATTTCGGAACAACCAACCCCCTCTGACGAATCTGCCGATGTTGCCGTAAACGACACCGCTCTGCCCAACCGTACCCCCCAAGCCACCCAGCCTACAGACCCCTTGCTGGCACTGGTTAATGACACAGAACAGCAACGCTTGAATGCTGCCGACAGCATTAAAAACACACTAGCCCAATTAGAGGCCGAAGAAACTGCCAACAAAGCCCGTGTTAACCGTATTGTTGCCAGCCGCAGTAAACAGCAGCAACGTACCGAAGCCCGCTTAGCTCGAGCCAATGCAGCTGCGCAACATGCCAATAATACCCACCGAGTAGAAGCCGGTGATACTTTGTTCAATATTTCCCAGCGTTATAACTTAACCGTAGCTGATTTGATTACCGTAAACAATATCAAAGGTAACAGTATCCGCAAAGGCCAAGTATTAAAAGTAACCGCAGCCTCTACCCAGCGGAATGCCGTACGTAATGTCTCTTATACTGTACGCAAAGGTGATACACTCAACACGATTGCCAGCCGCTTTAATGTTGATGTAAACGATATCCGCCGTTGGAACCGAAATACCCGCACAGTAACACCGGGCCAACGCTTAAAACTAATCGGCAGTTGACTTTATTCATAAACTTATATAGTGAAAAAGTAAAATAAGATACCTGATGGTTTATATCCATCGGGTATCTTATTTTCGGGCAGCCTCAATCTTTGGAAAGGTCGAGTTGATTACATTTTTTTCTAAACAGCTTTTATTTCTACCAAAATGATTATTTCGTGATTTTTAGTACCATCAAGAAGGGTCGTCTGAAAGAGCGACCGGCATCAGCCAACGTGTTTTAATGTAAAGCCGTCTGAAACGCTACACTGGCATCAGTAGGTGGGTGAAGTATGGGCAATGATATCAGTTTCAATGAAGACAGCACACAAAATAAAGATTAAGAAGCGCGTATAACAGCCTGAAACGCAATCTACCTTATCTGTTTGCTTTTGAGCAAGACAAGGAATCGGAGATTAAGCCTAATTCAGCAACCTCCAAAATAGGAGGGTGACAAAGAAAAAAAGCCTAAACGTTGTTTAGGGCTTTTAAAACTTGGCTCCCCGTTCTAGCCCAGATGCGAACCAAAGTTTTATCTATTCAGTTACCTAAATAATTCTCGAAAGCGGCGTGATTGTTAAAAATCACGCTGTTTTAGTTTTGCCTTTGGCCATTTAATGGCGGTATGTCTAAAAAATCGCGCAATTATTCACAATCCCTTGATTCGGTGGTTTTCGGCTGTTACGGCTGCCGGAAAACTTTGAGTGAGCGCCTGAGTGGGGGGAGGATGAGCCGGTCAGGCCGCACCACCCTTTCCGTTATTTCGCGTCGTACCCTACCCGCGGTGCGGAAGTTGAGCAAGCGCAGTATGAAGTGAATCTGATTAAGGCTTGGTGCAATGTGATGGAGCCGAAAACGGCGGAGGGAAAGGCGGCGATAGCTAAAAATTTAGACGGCCACCCGACGCCGGAAGAGGCGAAGCGAACACGCTTTAATGCGATGAAGCACGGGTTGAATGCCCGTCCGTGTGGCTCAGTATTTCCCGGCAAAACCCGACCGCTACGCGGTGTGCGAAACCTGCGATATCGACCGTGCGTTTTGCGGCGCAGCCGGCCTGCCAAAAGCAGACGCAGCTTTTCATGCTGCATCAGGCGGCTTTTGAACAGCGCGACCCGAAGCATTTAATCCCGATTTATGCCGATATGCATGCGGGTATCACCGCTATCATGCAGCAGATTTTACAAACCATTTTGAAAGAAGGGGGTGTCGTTGCGCACGCCAGCGTGGGCGGTGGATAAGGATGGCAATGTGGTGATTGCTGAATATGAAGATTTGGCAACCGGCCAGCGCCGCACCATCTACGACGTGAAGGCCCATCCGCTGTTGCGCTCGTTACAAGATTTTTTATCGAAAAACGGTATGTCGCTGGCGGATATGGGCATGACGCCGCACGTTATCGAGCAGGAAGAAGCCGCGCTTGGCAAGCTGGCTCAGGACGGCGAAACGCAGCAATCGTTGCTGGAATATTCGCAGCGGCAGGCAGCGGCATTGGAGAATTTGGCGGATTTGGCACGGCGGGCGAACGCTAAAAAGATGCAAGACCCAGTATTGATTGAGTATCAGCAGAACGGCGGAAATAATGAACAATCCTAATAACGAATACCAAACCCACTGCGAAAAATGCGGGGCGGAGTTGAATGGAAACGAAAAACTGCATTACGGATGGCTGAACGAATCCTGTGATGATGCAGAGTATCGGAAATTTATGGCAGAGGCCCGAGCTAAAAAGGAATCGAAAAATGATGCCGTCTGAAACCTGCGAAGCCTGCGGGCGTGAATTAAGCAAATCGGAGCAGCTTGAATTTTTATTCATGTGCTGCGAATGCCATGAGGAAGAATCGGCCTATATCAATCAGATTTTCGAGTTGACCAATGAGCACGGTGTCGCAGCGGATTAAGGTTAAACACCGCTCCGAGGTGGAAATCATGCGCTATGTGTTAAATATCGTGCAAAACTGAGCCAGGGAAACGGGGAGTTGTGCTCCAAAATTGAGCCACTCTCCGTTTGTTATAAACTGCTCCGCTTTATCACACAGCGGAGCCCAACCTGGATGTTATGCATGGAAACCATCGCAAAAGTGCACCGGCTTTTTCACCGACAGAAACTCTCACAACGTGAAATCGCCAAACAACTCAAACTCTCCCGCAATACAGTCGCCAAATATCTGCAG
>NZ_JADGLG010000039.1:0-24781 GCF_015235335.1 Neisseria sp. 19428wB4_WF04 | reverse complement strand
CGATACGCTTTCAGACGGCCGGGCAGCTTTCAGACGGTGTTTTTACCCTGTTGGATGAACGATACGCCCGCGCGCCAGCACAGCATATATATGAGATGCACGTTTCTGCCCCCTGCCGGATAAGGGGCGCGATACGCACACACGGCGGTGTTTCCATGCTGCCGCTCCCCAAAACGCCGCCGCCCGCCTGCTTTGCCTGTGCCGGCACGGCGTTTGGCAGGTTCGGGTTCCCTATCCATCATTTCACGCTCGGCCAAACGGCCGGATGCTCCGCTTCGGATAAGGTTTTATCCTGCACAACAGGGGTTCGGGCAGGATAATTGACGGTTTGCAGGCAGAGGCAATCATGGCTTGATTCACGGAATACGCAGGCGGTGCAGGATTTGGGAAAGTGCTCGGGTTCAGGCGTGGCGATGCGGCAGGCTGATGACCGTTCAACTCCCTTTCACAAGCGGATACTTCAACGCCAAACTAAACGGGCTGTACCGGCTTAACAGCCTCTTTCAGGCTTTTTGCCGGGCGGCCTGCCCGAGCCGCTGCGTTCAGACGGCCAAAGGTTGCGGGAAAAGCAGGCCGGAGCTTACCGCACTGATGCGGCGGCGGGTGTTTGGCCGGAGGCGGGCAAGGGTGGGCGGCGGACACAGTGAGGCATGCAAGAGTGTGGCGGGTAACGGTTTGTAATGAATCGGGTTTGTTGAGGAGGAATGTCAAAATGCCCCTTTTTCTTGGGGGCAATATCAGGCCGTCTGAAAGTTTGGCAGACGGTTTTTAGTTTGTGTTTTCTGCTTGGTGTGTTTTGCGGTGGATTTTATAACCTTTCGTTATATCTAAAGTTTTTCTGTTTATTTCCTTTTTCGGTGGCTTTTTGTTACTGTATCGCTTTGATTTGCAACCAATCACATTAAGGAAAAGTTATGGCACGTTTAACCGTACACACACTTGAAACTGCTCCTGAGGCGGCTAAGCCGCGCGTGGAGGCTGCTTTAAAAAACAATGGCTTTCTGCCCAATTTAATCGGTGTTTTGGCCAATTCGCCCGAGGCGTTGGCGTTTTATCAGGAGGTGGGCAAGCTCAATGCTGCCACCAGCCTGAGTGCCGGCGAAGTGGAGGTGGTGCAGATTATTGCCGCCAAAACCAACGAGTGCGGCTTCTGCGTGGCCGGCCACACTAAGCTGGCCACTTTGAAAAAACTGCTTTCCGAAAAAGCGGTCGTGGCCAGCCGTGCCGTTGATCCTGCTGCGTTTGACGATGCTAAACTTTCTGCGCTGGCGGCGTTTACCGTGGCTGTGATGGCCAACAAAGGTGCGGTTTCCGATGCCGAGCTGCAGGCGTTTTTCGATGCGGGCTATAACCAGCAGCAGGCGGTAGAGGTGGTGTTGGGGGTGGCACTGGCCACTTTGTGCAACTACACCAACAATCTGGCGAAAACCGAAATCAACCCCGAATTGCAGGATTTTGCCTGATTGGCCGTTACAGGCCGTCTGAACGGTTTCAGACGGCCTGAATTTCTATGGCCGGTTTGGCGGTTGTGTTGGTTTTGTTGCCATGCGCCGGAAAGGTGTGGATACATTATCTTGTTTGGAGGCTCGGCGGCCGCCTGCGGGCGGTGTGCGGCCTGCTGTATTTATCTTGCTTTGACGGAGAATTTTTATGTCCCGCGAAACTTTGTTGAAAAACATCGCCGAGCTTGTGCAAACCGATCTGGTTCCTTTGGTGGAAGAGATTGACCGCAAAGGGCTTTACCCTGAAGACTTTCTGCGCAAGGCAGGTGCGGCCGGCGGCTTTGCCTGCGTGGGCAGCGGGGCCGAAGGCGGCAGCGGTTTGGGCTTGGGCGTGCAGATTGCCGTGTTGCGCGAAATCGGCAAGGCCTGCGGTGCCACCGCTTTTTCGGCATGGTGTCAAGCCGCCTGCGCCTGGTATCTGCACCAAACGCCCAATCAGGCGGTAAAACGTTATCTGCCTGATGTGTTAAGCGGCAAAGTGTTGGCGGGAACGGGTATGTCGAACACCGTCAAACATTTGGCGGGCATCGAAGCACACCTGCTTCAGGCAGTGGAAACCGAGGGCGGCTATCTGGTGAACGGTATGCTGCCGTGGGTGTCCAATCTCGGCGCAGACCATATTTGGGCAAACACCGCGCAAATCGGCGGCGGCTATGTGATGTTTATCACCGGCGGGCAGCGCGAAGGCGTGTCGCTGATTGCCTGTCCTGAATTTTGCGCGCTGGAAGGCACGCGCACGTTTGCGGTTAAGTTTGACAATGTTTTTGTGCCGCATGAAGACGTTTTGGCTGCGCCGGAGCAGTTTGCCGACTTCATCAAAGCCATCAAAGCGGGCTTTATCCTGCTGCAAATCGGCATCGGCGCGGGCATTATCGATGGATGCCTGCACGAAATCGCGCTGGCCGATGCGGGCAGCGGAACCAATGATTTCTTGGATCACGGCCACGGTGGGTTGCAAAAACGCTATCAGGCGCTGCTGGGCAAAACGCTGAGGCTGGCAGACGAGGCCTATCTGAATCAGGCCAATATGCTCGAAACCCTGCAAACCCGCGCCGATGCTTCGCAATTGTGTCTCGATGCATCGCAGTCGGCCGCCCTGCACGCCGGTGCAAAAGGTTATTTGATGTCCAGCCCGGTGCAGCGCCGCCTGCGCGAAGCCATGTTTGTTGCCATCGTTACCCCCGCCTTGAAACACCTGCGCAAAGAAATCAGCGAGTTGGAATTTATGGGCGGCGAAGAGTTTTCGATTTGAACCAACCAAAACAGGCCGTCTGAAAACAATCAACCATGTTTTTCAGACGGCCTGGCCGACAAAATATCTTTCCTGCAAAGTAGAGATAAAGTCAATTATTTTGATAATAAAGCACGCGTCATACTCGGGCTTGACCCGAGTATGACGGAACTGCTCCCGACACGACACGCAAGGCAAAACCATGACCGCTGCGCTTTCCGTTGACAACCTTTCTCTCGGCTACTCAGAACAAGGCCGTCTGAAAACCATTCTGCAAGATTTTTCCCTCACCGTGGGGCAGGGCGAGCTGGTGAGCCTGCTCGGCCCCAGCGGCGTGGGCAAATCTTCGCTGCTGCGCGTGTTGGCGGGGCTGAACCGCCCGCTGCAAGGCCTTGTTTCGCTGTTGGGCGAGCATGTGGAAAAGCCGCATCCGCGCGTGGGTTTTGTGTTTCAGACGGCCTCCCTGCTGCCGTGGCTGAGCGTGCGCGGCAATGTCGCATTCGGTTTGGATTTCAAAAAACAGCAGCGTATCGGCAAAGACGAGCTGAACCACCGCGTGGCAGAGGCGTTGGCCGAGGTGGGGCTGGGCCATGCCGCCGAGCGGTTTCCCTCAGCCCTTTCGGGCGGCATGGCGCAGCGGGTTTCCCTTGCCCGCGCGCTGGCGCGCCAGCCGCAGGTGTTGCTGCTGGACGAGCCTTTTTCCGCGCTCGATGAAGTGATCCGCGCGCAAATGCAGGATTTGCTGCGAGGGATTGTCTGCCGCCACCAAACCGCTGCGGTGATGGTAACGCACGATATCGATGAAGCCCTGCTGGTTTCCGACCGCATCGTCTTGATAGGGCAGATGCCCGGCCGCATACTCGGCACCTGGCAGCCGCAACACCCCTTTCCGCGCCACGATAAGTTGTGGGAGATGAACACCATGCGCGGCGAGATTTTGCAGTCGCTGCATCACGCGCAGCAATACGGCATGCAGGCGAAAACGGTGGATTTTGTGATTTAAACACCGCAAGGCCGTTTCAAGCGGCCGCTTTTGGGCCGTCTGAAAATACACCAACCCGCTCAAACCGCAACCCGCTTTTCTTTTCTGAAAAATACCCTATGCACACCCGCCGCGATTTTCTCAAACTTTCCGCTTTGTTCGGCGCCGCTGCTGCGCTGCCGCTGCTGCAGGCCTGCTCCAAACGCGCCGCTGCCGACCCCGATGCGCCGCTCACCATCGGCTATCTGCCGACTCTCGATGCCGCGCCACTGCTGGTGGCGCACGGCACGGGGCTGTTCCGGCAAAACGGGGTGCAGGCCGTGAAGCCCGTTTTGTTCCGCTCTTGGGCAAGCCTGGTGGAGGCGTTTTTAAGCGGGCAGGTGAATCTGATTCATGTGCTCTCGCCGATGAGCGTGTGGATGCGCTACGGCAGCCACGCCCCCGTGCGCGCGCTGATGTGGAACCACACCTGCGGCTCGGCGCTGACGGTGCGCCCCGATATCGCGGGTGTGCGGGATCTGCAGGGGCAGACGGTGGCGGTACCGTTTTGGTATTCGATACACAATGTGATTGTGCAGCAGGTGATACGGCAGGCCGGTTTGCAGGTGGTGGAGAAAAAACCGCAGCCCGGGCAGGTGCGGCTGACGGTGATGCCGCCTTCGGATATGGTGCCGGGGCTGGCTTCCGGGCAGATTGCGGGCTTTATCGTGGCCGAGCCGTTTAACGCGCTGGCCGAGGCCAAAGGCGTGGGCAGGGTGCTGCGCTTTTCCGGCGATATTTGGAAAGACCATGCCTGCTGCCTTTCGATGATGCACGAGCATGATATTCAAAACCGCCCCGAATGGGTGCAGAAGGTGGTGGCTTCGCTGGTGCAGGCCTGCGCATGGGCGAAAAGCCACCGCATCGAAACTGCCGGCCTGCTGGCCAGGCAGGGGGTGCAGCAATATACCCCGCACGATGCGCAAGTGTTGCGCAGCGTGTTGCAGCCCGAGCCGGCGGCGTGGGGCAGGTATGAGCGCGATGGCGCGGTCAGGCATCTTGATTGGCACCAGCAGCGCATCGATTTTCAGCCTTACCCGTTTCAATCGTACAGCGAAATGCTGGTTACCTTGCTGCAGCAAACCCGTTTGGCAGGCGTAAACACATTTTTGCAGACGCTCAATCCTGCCGAAGCGGCCAAAGAGCTGTTTGACACGCGCTTTGTGGAAGCGGCGTTAAAGCCGTTTGAAATGATGCAGGCGTTTGGTTTGCAGGGTTTGGACAGAAAAGAAGTGTTTGAGGTTTGAGGCGGACAATTCGGCCGGAGCGGGCCGTCTGAACACATATCATCAGAAATAAAAGGAAAACCATGAAGTCGAACAACTATCTGCCCGGCGGCTTGGGGCTGCTGGCTCTGCTGGCGGTTTGGCAGGCCGGCACCGTGTTGTTGGCTCAGAATATGCCGCTGGCCAATCTGCTCGCGCCCGCGCCTGCGTTGGGCAGCTTGGGCATCCTGCTTTCAGACGGCCAATTGTGGCCGCATATCTGGGCAAGTTTGCAGCGCGTGTTTGTGGGTTTGTTTTTCGCGCTGTTAATCGGCGTGCCAGTGGGGTTTGCGTTGGGGCTCTCGCCCAAAGCCGAGCAGACTGCCGGCCCTGCTTTCCAGTTTCTGCGCATGATTTCGCCGCTTTCGTGGATGCCGGTGGTGGTGATGCTGTTCGGCATCGGCGATGCACCGGTTTATTTTCTGCTGGCCTTTGCCGCCGTGTGGCCGATTATCCTCAACACCGCATCGGGCGTGAAAAACATCAACCAACAATGGCTGGAGCTGGGGCGCTCGCTTTCGGCCACCGGGGGCGAAATGCTGTTTAAAATCATGCTGCCTGCCGTAACGGGCGATATTCTCAACGGGCTGCGGCTGGCCATCGGCATCGTGTGGGTGGTGTTGGTGCCGTGCGAAATGCTGGGCGTAAACGAAGGTTTGGGCTATTTTATTCTCGACACCCGCGACCGTTTGGCCTATTCGGAGCTGATGGCCGCCATTGTGTTAATCGGCCTGATTGGCTGGGCGCTCGACAGCGGCACACGCAGGCTGGGCAGTTGGTGGAAACACGGTTGAAACTTTGCCCGCAGGCACGGGGGTAAACCGAGGCCGTCTGAAATCACGGCAACCATGTTTTCAGACGGCCTTTGGGATATTTTTCATAGATTTCATTCTGTTGCGGATATTTGCCGGCCTGATCGGCTGGCACCCGACGCGGCACACGCAGGCTGGGCAGTTGGTGGAAACACGGTTGAAACCCGGCAGCAGGCGTGCGGCCGAACCGAGGCCGTCTGAAAGCACGGCAACCATGTTTTCAGACGGCCTTTGGGGTTTTGGCCAAATTGTTATCAGGCTGTCTGAAAATGCATGATTTTTAATAGGTTGCGCGATAATCGGGCTGAATCTGTGCATGGTATCGGGCGGGTGTTTTCAAGCTTTAAGCAGCAGGGTTTGCCGTGAATCTGCTTGGTTTCCGTTGCAGCCTTGCGCTCCGGCTTGGGAGAACGGTTTTGCAGGCCGCTGCCACGGCGGTAAAACCGGCTTCATACTGCCTGCCGCTTTGTGCCGCACATGAAGCAGATTCGCGGTAACGGGCAGGCCGGGATTTTATTGCCTTCTTGCCGTACCGGCCGAGTGATGCCCCGTATGGCGGTTTACTGCCCGCGCAGAAACAGTGCATCTAATTCTTTCAGCGTGAGTTTTACCCAAGTGGGGCGGCCGTGGTTGCATTGGTTGCTGCGCGGAGTGTTTTCCATATCGCGCAGCAGGGCGTTCATTTCGGGCAGGGTCAGGCGGCGGCCGGCACGGATGGAGCCGTGGCAGGCCATGGTGGAGAGGATTTGGTTTTCGCGCACTTCGACTGCGCGGCTGCTGCCCGCTTGGGCGATTTCGCGCAGCATGTCGCGGGCGAGGGCGGCTACATCGCTTTTGCCGAGCATGGCGGGCACGGCGCGCACGGCGATGGTGTTGCCGCCCATGTCGGATAGCTCCAGCCCGAACGGGCGCAGGGCTTCGCCGTGGTCGGCCAGGGCGGCGGTTTCTTCGTGGGAGGCCTCGAAGGTTACGGGCAGCAGCAGGCGCTGGCTTTGCAGGCTGCCGAACTGCTCGCGCTGGGCTTTCATTTTTTCGTAGTTCACGCGCTCGGCGGCGGCGTGCATATCGATGAGCAGCAGGCTGTCTTCGGCTTGGGCGAGAATATAGATGCCCAACAGTTGGGCGATGGCGAAACCCAACGGCGGGCAGTTTGCGGCGGATTCCGTTTCACCGCTGCCGCTGTCGGGGGCAGGTTGGCCGTCTGAACGGGCAGGCGGTATGCTGCCGCCGAAACGCGCCTGCTCAAACCGGCTTAATTCGCTGTCGGCCTCGGTGCGGCGGTAGAGTTCGGCATAGGTGTCGAGTGCGGCGCGGCTTTCCTGCAGCGACAGGCCGCGCTGCGCAGGCATACGGGCAGCAGAATAGGGCACGGGCGCAGATTTTGTGCCGCCGAAGCCGCCGAAGGTTTGCTGTTGCGGCGGGGCTTGCAGGCCGTTTTTGTTTGAACTGTAGGGGAAGGATGTTTCCTGAAGGCTTGCGTGCTGTTTTTCAGACGGCCTTTGGGCGGCCGGGCTTAACATGCTGCCGGCGTTGCTAACGCTTTCGGTTTGGCCTGCGCAGGTGGCGGCCAGGGCTTTGTCGAGCGTGTGGAACACGAGCCGGTGCACGGCCTGGCTGTCGCGGAAGCGGATTTCGGTTTTGGCGGGGTGCACGTTGGCGTCCACGGCTTCGGGCGGCAGCTCGAGAAACAGCACAAAAGCGGGGGTAACGGCGTTGTGCAGCACATCGCGGTAGGCCTGTTTCACGGCGTGCATCATCACTTTGTCGCGCACGAAGCGGCGGTTGACGAAACAGTATTGTTTGTCGGCGCGGCCTTTGGCAAAAGTGGGTTTGGCGATGGCGCCGTAGAGGCGCATGGTGCCTGCGCCGCTGTCGATTTCTATGGAGGCCGTCTGAAAATCTTTGCCGGCAATGGCGGCAATGCGCTCTGCCGGGGTTTGCGCGGGCAGTTTGAAAATGCTTTTGCCGTTGTGGCGGAGCGAAAAGGCGATGTGGGGGTGTGCCAGTGAAAGGCGTTCGAGCATGGTGGCGCAGTGGGCGTATTCGGTGTTTTCCGATTTCAAAAACTTGCGCCGCGCGGGGGTGTTGAAAAACAGTTCGGCCACTTCCACGGTGGTGCCGACGGGGTGGGCGGCGGCGGCGGGGCTGCTGAGTTTGCCGTCTTCGGCCTTCACTTGGTTGGCGTGTGCGCTGCCGGCGGTGCGGCTGGTCAGCGTGAGACGGCTCACTGAGGCGATGCTGGCGAGGCCTTCGCCGCGAAAGCCCATGCTGGCAACGTGTTCCAAATCGCTGAGGGTTTGGATTTTGCTGGTGGCGTGGCGGTGCAGGGCGAGGGCGATGTCGTCGGCGGGAATGCCGCTGCCGTTGTCGCTCACGCGGATTTGGCGTATGCCGCCGCCGGCAAGCTCCACTTCCACCGCCGTGGCACCTGCGTCGATGCTGTTTTCAACGATTTCCTTGAGCGCGTTGGCGGGGCGTTCCACCACTTCTCCGGCGGCGATTTGGTTGACAAGGTGGTCGGGAAGGGCGGCGATACGGGGCATGGGCGGTTCTCGAAAACAGGCGTGAATCGGTTGTTCGGGCGGATATTATAACTGATTAGGCCGTCTGAAAAATATTCAGCATCTGCTGTTTATCATGGTTTGGTTAACCGCAGTAGCCGTTTGATTTAAATGAATTGGCTTAATCTTTATTTTCCGATATTTTTCTATTGATAAACAGAAAGGCCGCATATAGCAGATTGGCTATATATGTAGTTGAAAGAATCAGCGTAATGGTATTGATACCTTGAATATTATAAGGTTTGTAAATGAAAAAATATGCAGATAGAAAGCATATGCTTATACAGATAATCCTTACTGAAGAAAATTGATGCATAAATTCATATCTCATGTATGGTATTTTAAGTAGAATAGGTAAAATGCATATCGGTTTGATATAAACCGATATGCATTCAAACGTTAATCAGCTGGAATTTCGCCTCTTTGAATAGCATCATGAACATCCTGCTTATAGCTTTCGCCCCAAGCATAATAGTCAATATTGTCAAAAATACTACCGATAGCACCACCCGGAATATTTCCATAGGGGTGAAGGACTTGGCCGATAGCGGCACCTATGAATGAGCCAGTACCCCAGTCCCATCACCAGAAACATTTTTCAATTCATTGGTTGTCAAAATCTGCATGATAAACTCCTTAAAAATAAAATTGTTAAGGGGATATGAGACATGCGCATGTTTCACTTTATATCTGTTCATTTTTTTGAAAATTAGTTTCGTAAATAAGAGTAAAACTAAAAAAACTGCCTGAAAGTTTCAGGCAGTTTTTTTAGTTTGATAAAATTAATTGCTCAACACGTCCACGCCTTTGGGCGGGGTGAAGGAAAATGCGCTGCGCGCGAGATTGGGTTTCATATCTATGTTGCTGAAACGGATGGTAGTTTCGTTGCCGAAGCTGTCTTTCAACTGCATGGCTGCCAGCGCGTCGCCTTGAAAGCCGATGCGGATATATTGATAACCCGCATTATTTTTCTTGGGCAGGGCGCGCACATAATCGATGCCGCCGGCGGTGCCGTCTTCTTTCAGCGAATAGCTGCTCTCGAGCGCGGATTTGTTGGATAAAATCGCGGCGGGGCTGTCGCCTATGGTTTGGTCTTGCGGCGATTTGGTTACCTGCGCCAAATCGACATCATAAAGCCAGATGGTTTTGCCGTCGCCTACGATGGTTTGTTTGTAGGGGCTGGTGTATTGCCATTTAAACAGGCCGGGGCGCAGAATCTGAAAGGTGCCGTTGGTGGTTTGGGTTTTCTTTTTGCTTTTGACGGTTTGGGTGAAACTGCCGCTGATGCCGTCGGTGTCGGCATTGAATTTCTTCAGCTCATCGATCGCGCCGGCGTGTGCGCTGCCGATGCCCAGGCAAAGAACGGCGGCAAAGGTGGCAAACAGTGGTTTTTTCTGCATGGTGAAATATTCCTTTCGGCAAAGAGTTCGATTTGGTTTCCGCAGGCCGGGGGGTACGCTTTATTTGCGGCACAGGCAGTCCGCAGGCAATACAGACAGTGCGGAGCCGGTTCCGCTGCCGTTTCGGCGGCCGGCAAACCGTTTTCTCTGAATCGGCGCGGCAACGGGGCAACGGGAACGGAGCGGGTTGGCCGTTGGGGCGTATCTTAAGCCTTCAGGCGGGAAACACAATACTTTGGTGTGCAGCAGAGGGCGGCTTGTTCCTGTGTAAAGGCCGTCTGAAAACCTAAATGCTTATGGGCAGGCGAAAAACGGCCCGGTGTTTAACCTGAATTTAAAACCCGTTTACCGTTATAATGTATCACATGAATACAACACCATCTGTTTTTCCCGTGCTGTTGTCTGCGTTAAAAGAATGCAGCCCTGAAGCAAAATGCCGCTTGACCGATGAAATATCCGCTGCTTTTTCAGACGGCCTGCTGAGCAATGCGCCGGCAGACGCGCCCGAAGATTTCCGTTTTGCCGGCCGTCCGGCCAGGCCGGAGCTGGTGCCGCCCGATGCGGTCAGGGCGCGCAAAATGAACACGCCCGAAGGTTATGCGGCGATGCTGCACGCCATCTGCCATATCGAATTCAACGCCGTGAATCTGGCGCTCGATGCGGCCTACCGTTTCCGCAGCCTGCCTGCCGCGTTTACCGCCGACTGGATACGCGTGGCCAAAGAAGAAGCCTGCCATTTCAGGTTGATGCGTGCGCGTTTGCAGGCACACGGTTTCGATTACGGCGATTTCGAGGCGCACAATCATTTGTGGGACATGGCGTATAAAACCGCGTTTGATCCGCTGCTGCGCATGGCGCTGGTGCCGCGCGTGCTGGAGGCGCGGGGGTTGGACGTTACCCCCGCCATCCGCGCCAAAGTGGCACAGAAAGGCGATGCCGAAACCTGCACCGCGCTCGACATTATCTACCGCGACGAAGTGGGGCATGTGAAGATCGGCAACCGTTGGTATCAGCATTTGTGCGCCGGGCGCGGTTTGGAGCCGGCGGCGTTGTTCCGCGCGCTGGTTTCGCGCTACGATCTGTTTGTTTTCAGAGGCTATGTGAACATCGAAGCGCGCCGGCAGGCGGGCTTCAGCCGTTTCGAGCTGGCTATGCTGGAAGATTTCGAGCGCGGGTTGAAAAGCAGATAACGGCAGCCGGCGGTTTCAGACGGCCGGGCAGATTTTCATAAGGGGTCGGGAAAACCTAAACGGCTCCCTGAGAAATCAGGTAAAAGCCGGCCGGGCAAGCCGAATGCCGGAGGCAGGTTTATGGCTGAATGCGGCCGTTTCTCAATACAACAGCCGGGCAGCCGCCGCAGGCAGTGTGGCCCAACCGCTTAAATACTGTTTGCAAGCGGTTGAAAGCGCAGCAGAAACCATCAGGCCGTCTGAACCCTATTTTCAGACGGCCTGATGGTTGTTTCAAACCCGTTGCCGGCTTACAGCGGCCAATGCAGCGCGGGGTTG
Organism: Neisseria sp. 19428wB4_WF04; assembly: GCF_015235335.1. Taxonomy (NCBI): domain Bacteria; kingdom Pseudomonadati; phylum Pseudomonadota; class Betaproteobacteria; order Neisseriales; family Neisseriaceae; genus Neisseria; species Neisseria sp. 19428wB4_WF04. The sequence continues at coordinate 13,481 of NZ_JADGLG010000039.1, read as the reverse complement.
CTTTCAATCACGGCTTTAAACTGGTTTTGAATGCGCCCGATGGCTGTTTCGCTGTCGGCCTCGAAGCGCAGCACCAGCACGGGCGTGGTGTTGGAGGCGCGCATCAGGCCGAAGCCGTCTGAAAATTCCACCCGCAGGCCGTCTATGGTGATGATTTCGGCGGCGCCTTCAAACTTCGCGTTTTTTGCCAATTTTTCAATCACTTGGTGGCCGTTGCTGCCTTCGGGCAGGTCGATGTTGATTTCGGGGGTGGAAATGCTTTGCGGCAGGGCGTCGAGCACGGCAGAGGGGTTGTCGGAAGCGGATAAGATTTCCAGCAGGCGGCAGCCCGCATAGAGGCCGTCGTCGAAGCCGAACCAGCGTTCTTTAAAGAAAGTGTGGCCGCTCATTTCGCCGGCCAGCAGTGCGCCGTTTTGCTTCATCGAAGATTTGATAAAGCTGTGGCCGGTTTTTTCCATAACCGGCTCACCGCCGTGTTCGCGTATCCACGGTGCCAAAAGGCGGGTGGATTTCACATCGAAAATCACTTTTGCGCCCGGGTTGCGGCTTAAAACGTCTCGGGCAAACAGCATCAGCTGGCGGTCGGGGTAGATGATGTTGCCTTCTTTGGTAACCACGCCCAGGCGGTCGCCGTCGCCATCGAAAGCCAGGCCGATTTCGGCATCGCTGTTTTTCAGCCCGTCAATCACGTCTTGCAGGTTTTTCGGCTTGGCCGGGTCGGGGTGGTGGTTGGGGAAGTTGCCGTCCACCTCGCAGAAGAGCTCGGTTACTTCGCAGCCGAGTGCGCGGTAGAGCGTGCCGGCAAATGCACCGGCCACGCCGTTGCCTGCATCGGCAATGATTTTCAGCGGGCGTTTGAGCTTGATGTGGCCGGCAATGGTTTCGAGATATTGCGGGAAAATATCCAGCCCGCTCATACGGCCTTCGGTTTGCGGCTTCGCGAAAGCATCGTTTTCGATGATTTCCAAAAGTTCCTGAATGGCTCCGCCGGCCAGCGTATCGCCGCCGAGCATCATTTTGAAGCCGTTGTAGTCGGGCGGGTTGTGGCTGCCGGTAATCATTACGCCGCTGCCGCCGCACTCTTGGATGGCGGCAAAATAGAGCATGGGTGTGGCGACCATGCCCACGTTGAGCACATCGATGCCGCTTTCGGTGAAGCCGCGTGCAATGTTCTGCATCAGCTTGGGGCCGCTCAGGCGGCCGTCGCGGCCGAGCGCGATTTTGGTGATGCCTTGCGCGGCTGCTTTGGCGGCAATGGCTTTGCCGATGAGATAGGCAGCTTCGTTGGTGAGGGTTTTGCCGACAATGCCCCGTATGTCGTAGGCTTTGAAGATGTCGCGGGCGATGGTTGCCATGGTGTTTCCTTTGCCGTGGTTGTCGATAAAAAGGGGTTCGGACGATTGTAGCACAGTGCATAGAGGCCGTCTGAACGCTTTTCAGACGGCTTTTGACCTGGCTTAAAGCTGCAACGGCGGCCAAAGGCCGGCGGCTTCGAAACAGCGGGAATTTTGCCTTTGCGGCATTGGGGCGGGCTGCCGTTTCGGCCGCCGGATTTGCTGCGGTGTTTTACGGGATTTGATGCTCAAGCACAAAATGTGCGCCGCTGTCTTGAGCGAGCAGGGCGGTGAGTGCGGGCAGGGTTTGCTGCAACTGTTGCGCCAGCAGATAGGGCGGGTTGATAACGAATATGCCGCTGCCGTGCATGCCGAAGCCGTCTGCACGCGGCGTTTTCACATAGAGCTCGGCCTGCAAATGGTTTTCGGGCGAGAGTTTGCCCAGCTGCTGAGGCAGCCGGCGGCTTTCTTCGCGGCTCAGGCAGGGATACCAAACCAGATAACACCCTGATGCAAAACGTTTCAGCGATTCTTTCAGCGTGTTAACCACCCGGGTGTAGTCCTGTTTTTCTTCATAGGGCGGGTCGATTAACACCACGGCGCGGCGGGCAGGGGGCGGCAGCAGGGAAACCAGCCCCTGATAGCCGTCTGCCTGCAAGGCCAGGCCGCGCCTGCCCAAGCGGGCTTGCATATTGTGCTGCAAATGCCGGAAATCGGCCGGGTGCAGCTCAAACAGGCGCAGTTTGTCGGCGGGTCGGGTGAGCGAAAGAGCCAGCCACGGCGAGCCGCAATAAAGGCCGGGCTGCGGCAGCATGCTGTTCAGACGGCCTGCAAATGCCTGCAACAGGGCGGGCAGGTTTTGCGCCTGCCGCAGCCGCCCTATGCCCTGTTGGTGTTCGCCCACTTTCTGCGCTTCGCTGCCGCCCAAGTCATACAGACCCGCGCCGCTGTGGGTGTCGATATACCAATAAGGTTTGTTTTTACGGTTGAAGTATTCGAGCACGAGAAAGAGCGTGAAATGCTTGAGCATATCGGCATGGTTGCCGGCATGAAAGGCGTGGCGGTAGCTGAGCATGGAGAGGCCGTCTGAAAAAGTGGGAAAGCGCGATTTTAAATGAAGCGGCCGCCATATGGTGAATCCGGTTTATTTTCGGTATCAGGCAGCAGGTCGCGGAAAGTGCGGATAACACGAAACCGATTCTGCTGCCGCCCGGCTGGCAAAACTGTTTTTTCGAGCGGGCGCGCGGCAATGCTCCGGTGGAAAACGGGCGGATTCACTATGGCGGGTTAAATAACTTGGATATGGCTGATCCGCTCCAACAATTATAGAAAGCGGGGGAGTCGCAGGCGCAAATATAGAGCCTCGGTTTGGTTGCCGTTTCAGCGGCCGGCAAACCATATGCTGAAAGCCAAAGTGCGGCGGTGCGGCAACGGGATTAAATCTATCGCCAAGAAACAGGCGAGGCAGGCCGGTGCCGTGTGTTTGAGTAGGCGCAGGGGCAAATCTGCGGTAAGATACGCAGGATTTTTGATTCAGTTTTTTCAGACGGCCGGGTGTTTCGTTTCAAGGCCGTCTGAAACCGTTTAACCCATTGCAGAAACCACCATGAAAACCGCAGAACTCCGCCGCAAATTCTTGAATTTTTTTGAAAGCAAAGGCCATCAGATTGTGGCCTCTTCTTCGCTGGTGCCGCACGACGACCCGACGCTGCTGTTTACCAACGCCGGCATGAACCAATTTAAAGATGTGTTTCTCGGCTTCGACAAACGCCCCTACAGCCGCGCCGCCACCGCGCAGAAATGCGTGCGCGCCGGCGGCAAACACAACGATTTGGAAAATGTCGGTTACACCGCCCGCCATCACACCTTTTTTGAAATGATGGGCAATTTTTCGTTTGGCGACTATTTCAAGCGCGATGCCATTCATTTTGCCTGGGAATTCCTCACCTCGAGCGAATGGCTCAACCTGCCGCAAGAAAAGCTGCTGGCCACCGTGTATGCCGAAGACGATGAAGCCTACAATATCTGGCTCAACGAAATCGGCCTGCCGCCTGAAAAAATCATCCGCATCGGCGACAACAAAGGCAGCCGCTATGCCAGCGATAATTTCTGGCAGATGGGCGACACCGGCCCCTGCGGCCCCTGCTCCGAAATTTTCTACGACCACGGCAGCCATATCCGGGGCGGTCCGCCGGGAAGCCCCGAAGAAGACGGCGACCGCTTTATCGAAATCTGGAACTGCGTGTTTATGCAGTTTAACCGCGATGCCCAAGGCAATATGAACCCGCTGCCCAAACCCAGCGTGGACACCGGCATGGGCCTGGAGCGCATGGCCGCCGTGATGCAGCATGTAAACAGCAATTACGAAACCGATTTGTTTGAAAACCTGCTCAAAGCCGCCGCGCGCGAAACCGGCGTGCCTTTCAGCATGGAAGAACCCAGCCTGAAAGTGATTGCCGACCATATCCGTGCCTGTTCGTTTCTGATTGCAGACGGTGTGATGCCGGGCAACGAAGGCCGCGGTTATGTGTTGCGCCGCATCATCCGCCGTGCCGTGCGCCACGGCTACAAGCTAGGCCAAAAGCAGCCCTTCTTCTACAAACTGGTGCCCGATTTGGTGAGAGAAATGGGTGCAGCCTACCCCGAATTGAAAGAAAAGCAAACCCGGATTATGGAAGCGCTGCAGGGCGAAGAAACGCGCTTCGGACAAACGCTCGAAACCGGTATGGGGCTGTTTAACCAGGTTTGGCGCGGTATGCAGTTTCTCAAACTCGAAAGCCTGCTGCCGCTCGAGGGCGCGGGGGAGCCGCTGAAGCTGAAAACCGCAGAGGGCATTGAGTTTACCGCTGCCTCCCGCCAAAACGCCGGCCAAAAAACGATAGTGCTGCGCAGGCAGGACGCAGGCCGTCTGAACGAAAGCCAGAGCTTCGGCTTGGCGCAAGTGCTCGAAAAAAACGAAGTCCAGCCCGAACACCGCCCGTTTGCCGAAGCCTTGGAACGCTATGTCAATGAAAACATTGCCAACAGCAAGATGATTCTCGCCGGCGAACACGTGTTCAAACTCTACGACACCTACGGTTTCCCCTACGACCTCACCGCCGATATGGCGCGCGAGCTGGGCATCGAGTTGGACGAAGCAGGCTTCAACCGCGAAATGGAAGCCCAACGCGCCCGCGCCCGCGCCGCGCAAACTTTCAAGGCCGGCACACAGCTTGCCTACAGCGGTGGAGACACCGAATTCACAGGCTACACCCAATGCAAAACCGAAGCCAGGATTCTCGCGCTTTATCAAGACGGCAGGGCGGTAAACGAACTGGGTGAAGGCGAAAGCGGCACCGTGGTGCTCGACCAAACGCCTTTTTATGCCGAAAGCGGCGGCCAAGTGGGCGATACGGGCTTGATTTCAGGGCTTTCAGACGGACAAAGCTTCCGAGTGGACGATACCCAGAAAATCAAAGCCACCGTAACCGGCCATTTCGGTACCGTGGTGTCAGGCCGTCTGAAAACGGGCGACAGCGTAACCGCCGAAATCGACAACGCCCTGCGTGAACGCATCACCCGCAACCACAGCGTTACCCACCTGATGCACCAGGCCTTGCGCGATGTGCTCGGCAGCCATGTCGAACAGAAGGGCTCGCTGCAAAATGCAGAATCCACCCGTTTCGACATTTCCCACCCGCAAGGCATCAGCGCAGAAGAAATTGCCGAAGTGGAGCGCAGGGTCAATCATGCCATCATGCAGAACGTGCCGGTGGAAGTAAAAACCATGAGCATGGAAGATGCGCAGAAAACCGGCGCCATTATGCTGTTTGGCGAAAAATACGGCGATTTCGTGCGCGTGGTGGAGATGGGGAAATATTCGACCGAACTGTGCGGCGGCACCCATGTGGCGCGCACCGGCGATATCGGCTTTTTCAAAATCACCGGCGAAAGCGGCATTGCCGCCGGCATCCGCCGCATCGAAGCCATCACGGGTTTGAGCGCGCTGCAATGGGCGCAGAACCAGGAGCAGCTGCTTCGCGGCATCATCGCCGAAGTGAAAGCGCAAACCGAAAAAGACGTATTGGCCAAAATCCAAGCCCATGCCGCACACGGCAAAGCATTGGAAAAAGAATTGCTCAAAGCCAAAGCCGAACTGGCCGTTTATGCCGGTGCCAAGCTGCTGGATTCCGCCCGCGATTTGGGCGCGGCCAAACTGGTGGCCGCCCAAATCGATGCCGAAGCCGCCGCACTGCGCGACATTGCCGCCGATTTGGCCGGCAGATCCGACAAGGCGGTGGTGCTGCTTGCCGCCGCAAACAGCGGCAAAGTATCGCTTTGCGCAGCCGTTTCCAAACCGCTGACCGAAAAAATCAAAGCCGGGGAGCTGGTGAATTTTGTTGCCGCGCAAACCGGCGGCAAAGGCGGCGGCCGCCCCGATTTGGCGCAGGCCGGCGGCAGAGAGCCCGACAAACTGCCTGCGGCTCTGGAGAGTGTGGAAAACTGGGTGCGCGGCAGGCTGGCTTGATTGGAGTCAATCCAAAAAGCGGCTCCGGCCGTCTGAACAGCCGGTACGGTATGGCGAACCCACGCTGCACGGCGCGCAATACCGGGTATGGCGGTACGGCGGGGCAGGGCGGCATCGGTTTGCGCCGTGTCTGCCTGCAAACCGCGCCAAACTGATGCTGCAACGCACCTGCAATATCGTGCCGGCAGGGCTTGCCAAGCAGACGGGCAAAGAGTATTTTCATATTTTCCACCATCAACCCTCAACCCTCAACCACCCGAAAGTATCCATCATGGCAAGAGAAGTTCCCGCCGTATTCGGCAGCGTTTTCCATAAAGATATGCCGGTATTGGCCTTTGAAAACGGCGCTTGGCAGAGCGTGCGCTGGCAGCCTGCCGATAATCTGCAGCTGCACCCGGGCGCGCACTGCCTGCATTACGGCAGCGAGTGTTTCGAGGGGCTGAAGGCTTTCCGCCAGCAAAACGGCGGTGTCGTGCTGTTCCGCCCTGATGCGAATATCGCCCGTATGCAGCAAAGTGCCAAACTGTTGGGGCTGCCCGTGCCGCAAACCGGGGCTTTTCTCGATGCTTTGATCGAGCTGGTGGCGCGTGCTGCAGACGAAATCCCCGATGCGCCGGCTTCGCTGTATCTGCGCCCGACCTTAATCGGCACCGATCCGGTGATCGGCAAGGCGGCGGTCGGTTCGGATAACGCCGTTCTGTATATTTTGGCTTCTCCGGTCGGGGATTATTTCAAAGCCGGTTCGCCGATGAAGATTTTGGTGGAAACGCAGCATATGCGCTGCGCCCCGCATATGGGCCGTGTGAAATGCGGCGGCAACTATGCTTCGGCCTTGCCCTGGGTGGCCAAAGCGCGCAAAGAATACGGCGTACATCAAGTTTTGTTTTGCCCGAACGGCGACGTGCAGGAAACCGCGGCGGCGAATTTTGCCCTGATTAAAGGCGGTGAAATCGTTACCAAGCCGCTGACCGATGAATTTTTACACGGCGTAACCCGTGATTCGGTATTGAAAGTGGCGCGCGATATGGGCTATCGGATCAGCGAACGCAATTTCACTGTGGAAGAGCTGCACGAAGCTGTGGAAAACGGTGCCGAGGCCATTTTAACCGGCACGGCGGCAGTGGTTTCACCGGTTACTTCTTTTGTGATAGACGGCAAAGAAATCACTGTGGCCGGCCAAGAGCGCGGCACGGCCATCCGCAAAGCCGTTACCGATATCCAATACGGCGCGGCCGAAGACCGTTACGGCTGGTTGGTTAAAGTGGCATAAGGCTTGCGCTTCAAAAGGCCGTCTGAAAAATACCGAACTTTCAGACGGCCTTTTAGTCTGTGCAACAGGTTTCAGGCCGTCTGAAACCGTTTGGCAACGACACAACACAATGCAATGAATACTATCCAAATTCCCTGGGGGCAGATTCTGCTCTATCTGCACACCGCCGCAGCACTGGCCTGCATGGTGCGGGTGCTTTACAAACAGCGCAATACCGGCACGGCCTTTGCATGGCTGATTATTCTGTTTTTGTTTCCGCTTTTCGGCGTGGTTGCCTACCTGATGCTGGGCGAGCCGCGCCTGGGGCTGGCGCGTGCCAAGCGGACGGCTGAAATGAACCGCTTTTACAGCGAGTTTGCCGAGCGGTATCTGGCCGATATCGACCTGGATGTTACCAACGCAATCCGCCCGCGTTACCGGGGTATTGCCAAAGTGGCGGCGGATACCACCGGCTTGGGCGCAACCCGCAACAATGCCATGACGCTGCTGTCGACTACTGACGAAATTGTCGATACCATGCTGGCCGATATCCGCGCCGCCGAACAATCGTGCCTGTTGGCGTTTTACATTATTGACCCCCAGGGCCGGATTGAAACGCTGCTTGATGCCGTAATCGAAGCGGCCCGGCGCGGAGTAGATTGCGCGGTGCTGGCCGATGCGGTGGGCAGCCGCAGGTTTCTCAACGGCGTCTGGGCAAAAAAACTGCGCACCGCCGGTGTCGAAGTACACGCTGCGCTCCCGGTGGGCCCCTTGCGCACGCTGTTTACCCGCAGTGATTTGCGCAACCACCGCAAAATTTTGATTATAGATAAAAAAATCGGCTACACCGGCAGCTATAACTTGGTTGATCCGCGCTTTTTCAAGCAAAATTCGGGCGTAGGGGAATGGGTAGACGTGATGATGCGTTGCACAGGGCCGATGGTGCTGGAAATGACGGCGGTGTTTTATGCCGATTTAGCGGTGGAAAATGACGAAAATCTGGTCGGCGTACAGCAATATTTGGACACTTATAGCGAAATCATTCCCGCCATGCTGCCCGATAAAATGCGCGCGGGCAATATTGCCGCCCAAGTGATACCGTCTGCTCCCGACCAGGGAGAACGGGTGATTTACGAAACCATCATCAGTGCCATTTATTCGGCCACCCGGAAAATCGTGATTACCAGCCCGTATTTTGTACCTGATGATCCGCTTTTGATGGCGCTCACCACCGCAGCCAAGCGCGGGGTGGACGTTACCCTGATACTGCCGGCCAAAGTCGATTCGCTGATGGTGCGTTATGCCTCGCGCGCCTATTACCCCATGCTGTTGAAAGCGGGTGTGAATATCGCTCTGTTTGAAGGCGGGCTGCTGCACGCCAAGACCATGACCATCGATGAAGGCTACACACTCTTCGGCACGGTGAATATGGATATGCGCAGCTTCTTTCTGAATCTCGAAATCAGCCTGGCGGTTTACGACAAAACCATTACCAGACAAGTGGTTGATTTGCAACAAACATACCTGAAAAACAGCCGTTATGTGAGCATGAAGGGATGGCAGCAGCGCGCAAGATGGTGGGGGCTGGTGGAAAACACCGTGCGCCTGATGAGCCCGCTGCTGTGATGCAGAAGTGTCGGCCCGGCCGTCTGAAAATATCCGGCGCGGTTTAAGCCGTGACCTATATTTTCAGACGGCCGGGCCATTGGTTTGCCGGCGCAACATGAATCTTTAACTTAATATAAATTAACCAATATTTACAAACAAGCTTCACGCGAAGCCAACCGCACCACCGTGGCTTTTCAGACATTTGAGAAGCAGGGTTTTTTTTTGGGGGGGGGGGGAGGCAGGCTGCCGCAGGGCAGGGTGCCGGTTACACCCTGTTCTCATCGGCAGGCAAGATATTGTTTTGCAGCGGCAAACTGTTTTCAGAGAGGTTTCAAGCACAAACCGACAAACGGACACGTTAGCGGTGTGTGCGGCAGAGAGGGGGGTGCAGAACTGCATTACAGGCGGCTTGTCAAGACTGGTAGTGTTTTTCGAAATACTGTATATTGTGTTTCTCTTGATGCAATACTACCGTATCTTGTGTTTTTGCCCCATTTTAGGATAAGCCGATGAACGCACCAACCAACCTGAAAGTAACCAAGCGCGACGGGCGTTTGGAAGAGATTGATCTGTATAAAATCCACCGCGTGATCAACTGGGCGGCGGAAGGGTTGAACAATGTTTCCGTATCACAGGTGGAGCTGAAGTCGCATATCCAGTTTTACAACGGCATCCGCACAGACGACATTCACGAAACCATCATCAAGGCCGCCGCCGACCTGATTTCCCAGGATACCCCCGATTACCAGTATCTGGCCGCCCGGTTGGCGGTTTTCCACCTGCGCAAAATCGCCTACGGTCGATTCGAGCCGCCGCACCTTTATGATCATGTTGCCAAACTTGCCGAAGCGGGAAAATACGACCGCCATCTTCTGGCCGATTACAGCCGGAAAGAGTTTGACGAACTGAACGCCTATATCGACCACAACCGCGATATGGCTTTCTCTTACGGCGCGGTCAAACAGCTTGAAGGTAAATATTTGGTGCAAAACCGCGTTACCCGCCAAATCTACGAAACCCCGCAGTTTCTGTATGTATTGGTGGCAATGTGTCTGTTTGCCAAATATCCGAAAGCTACCCGCCTGGATTATGTGAAACGCTTTTATGATGCCGTTTCCACCTTCAAAATTTCCCTGCCCACGCCGATTATGAGCGGTGTGCGTACACCCACGCGCCAGTTTTCAAGCTGTGTGTTGATTGAGTGCGACGACAGCCTCGATTCCATCAATGCCACCACCAGCGCGATTGTGAAATACGTTTCCCAACGCGCCGGCATCGGCATCAATGCCGGCCGCATCCGCGGTTTGGGCAGCGAAATCCGCGGCGGCGAAGCGCAGCACACCGGCTGTATTCCGTTTTTCAAAATGTTTCAGGCGGCCGTTAAATCCTGCTCGCAAGGCGGCGTGCGCGGCGGTGCGGCCACCTTGTTCTACCCCTTGTGGCACATCGAAGTAGAAAGCCTGCTGGTGTTGAAAAACAACCGCGGTGTGGAAGACAACCGTGTGCGCCACCTCGATTACGGTGTGCAGATTAACCGCCTGCTCTACACCCGTCTGATTAAAGGTGGTGATATCGCCTTGTTTTCACCGCACGAAGTGCCCGGCCTCTATGATGCTTTTTTTGCCGATCAAGACGAATTCGAGCGGCTCTATATCCAATACGAGCAAGACCCCGCCGTCCGCAAGCGCGTGGTGCCCGCCACCGAGCTGTTTTCGCTGCTGATGCAGGAACGCGCCGGCACCGGCCGCGTTTATATCCAAAATGTCGACCACTGCAACACCCACAGCCCGTTCGACCCGAAAGCGGCACCGGTGCGCCAGTCTAACTTATGCCTGGAAATCGCGCTGCCGACCAAACCCTTAAACGACATCAACGATGAAAACGGCGAAATTGCCCTGTGTACCCTGTCGGCTTTCAATCTCGGCGCGTTGGAGAGTTTGGACGAGCTCGAAAATCTGGCCGATTTGGCCGTGCGCGCGCTCGATGCCCTGCTGGATTACCAAGATTATCCCGTTAAAGCTGCCCGCCACGCTACCATGAACCGCCGCACCCTCGGCATCGGCGTGATCAACTATGCCTACTATCTGGCCAAAAACGGCATGAAATACAGTGATGATTCCGCTATTGCCTTAACCCACCGCACCTTTGAAGCGGTTCAGTATTACCTGCTCAAAGCCTCGGTGAAACTTGCCCAAGAATCCGGTGCCTGCCCGGCGTTTAACGAAACCACCTATGCGCAAGGCAAGCTGCCCATCGACACCTATAAAAAAGATTTGGACAGCGTCTGCCAAGAGCCGCTGCACCTTGATTGGGAAGGCCTGCGCGCCGACATCGTCAAACACGGCCTGCGCAACTCCACCCTGACCGCACTGATGCCGTCTGAAACCAGCTCCCAAATCGCCAACGCCACCAACGGCATCGAGCCGCCGCGCGGGCTGGTTTCCGTCAAAGCTTCGAAAGACGGCATTTTGAAACAGGTGGTGCCGGAATTCGAGCGGCTGAAAAACCAATACGAACTGTTGTGGCAGATGCCCTCCAATGACGGCTATTTGAAACTGGTGGGCGTGATGCAGAAATTTGTCGATCAGGCCGTTTCTGCCAACACCGCCTACGATCCGCAACGCTTCGAAGGCGGCCGCGTGCCGATGAAACAGCTGCTGAAAGATTTGCTCACCGCCTACAAATTCGGTCTGAAAACCCTGTATTACCACAATACCCGGGACGGCGCAGACGATACGCAGACCGATTTGCAGGACGATGGCTGCGCAGGCGGGGCGTGTAAGATTTGATGTGTGTTAAGAAATCAACATTGCCGGCCTAATATTTTCAGACGGCCTTAAGGCCGTCTGAAAACCCGAAACAATCTTCTGTAAATTTAAAACCTTAAAGAGAGTTCTGCCATGTCTTGCGAACACTTGGTCATGCAATACAGCACCTTCAGCAAAGAAAAAAACAACGCCTTAACCGAGCCGATGTTTTTCGGCCAGCCGGTGAATGTGGCACGTTACGACCAACAGAAATACGAAATTTTTGAAAAACTGATTGAGAAACAATTGTCGTTTTTCTGGCGGCCGGAAGAAATCGATGTGTCGCGTGACCGCATCGATTACCAAAACCTGCCGGATCATGAAAAACACATCTTTATCAGCAATTTGAAATACCAAACCCTGCTCGATTCGATTCAGGGCAGAAGCCCCAATGTGGCAATGCTGCCGTTGGTGTCGATTCCCGAGTTGGAAACCTGGATTGAAACCTGGAGTTTTTCCGAGACCATCCACTCGCGCAGCTACACCCACATTATCCGCAATATCGTCAACGACCCCTCTATCGTGTTTGACGATATTGTCGATAACGCCTATATCATCGCCCGTGCCGAAGACATAGCCTGCTACTACGATGATTTGATTGAATATACCCAATATTACAACCTCTTAGGGGAGGGCGAACACAGGGTCAACGGCAAAACCGTGCGCGTGAGCCTGCGCGAGTTGAAGAAGAAGTTGTATTTGTGTCTGATGTGTGTAAACGTGCTGGAGGCTATTCGGTTTTATGTATCGTTTGCCTGCTCGTTTGCCTTTGCCGAACGCGAGCTGATGGAGGGCAACGCCAAAATCATCAAACTGATTGCGCGCGATGAAGCCCTGCACCTTACCGGTACGCAACACATGATTAATCTGATGCGCAGCGGTGCCGATGATGCCGAGATGGCGGAAATCGCCGCCGAATTGGAGCAGGAATGTTTCGAGCTGTTTAAAAAAGCAGCCCTGCAAGAAAAAGAATGGGCCCAATACCTGTTTAAAGACGGCTCGATGATCGGCCTGAATAAAGAAATTCTCAGCCAATACGTTGATTATATTACCAACCTCCGTATGCAGGCGGTGGGTTTGAAGCCGGCATTTGAAAACGCTTCGCAAAACCCGATTCCGTGGATTAATGCGTGGCTGTCGTCTGACAATGTGCAGGTGGCGCCGCAGGAAGTGGAAATTTCGTCTTATCTGATCGGGCAAATCGATGCCGAAGTGAATGCCGAGGATTTGGGCGATTTCGAGCTTTAATATTTATTATGGCAAACAAGGCCGTCTGAAAATTGCGGATTGTGCCGCAGATGTTCAGACGGCTTGAAATTTTTGCCGGTTTCTTGATTGGCCGTCCGAAAACAATGCGGCAAACAGGCCGCACAAGCGGAATTTCTTTTATGGTTTTCATCACCACGCGCGATAAGGTTTTCGAGCTTCGGCAGGAGGAAACCCTGTTGGAAGGGCTGGAGCGCACCGGCCATGAAATCGAATATCAATGCCGCAGCGGCTATTGCGGCTCATGCCGTATGAAAATCGTATCGGGCAGGGTAGAGTATGATAACTTTCCGCTGGCGTTTATTGCGCCGGGTGAAATTTTGCCTTGCTGTTGCCGTGTTACCGAGGCGGTGGAAGTGGATTGCGGTATGCGTGTGCAGGAGCCGGATTTGTTTGACGTGGATTTGTTTGAAGAATAGCTGCAAGCCGGTATCTCAATATTGTTTTTATAAAAATTAAGGGGCTGTACTAGATAACTAGGGAAATTTAACTTCAGGTTAGAATAATCCCTATGAGAAAAAGTCGTTTAAGTCAGTACAAGCAAAACAAACTGATTGAACTATTTGTTGCAGGTGTTACCGCCCGCACAGCGGCGCAATTAGTTAGCGTCAATAAAAATACCGCTGCCTATTACTTCCACCGTTTGCGCTTACTTATCTATCACAACAGCCCGCATCTGGAAATGCTTGATGGTGAAGTAGAAGTTGATG
>NZ_JADGLG010000038.1:0-24924 GCF_015235335.1 Neisseria sp. 19428wB4_WF04 | reverse complement strand
CATCAACTTCTCTTCACCATCAAGCATTTCCAGATGCGGGCTGTTGTGATAGATAAGTAAGCGCAAACGGTGGAAGTAATAGGCAGCGGTATTTTTATTGACGCTAACTAATTGCGCCGCTGTGCGGGCGGTAACACCTGCAACAAATAGTTCAATCAGTTTGTTTTGCTTGTACTGACTTAAACGACTTTTTCTCATAGGGATTATTCTAACCTGAAGTTAAATTTCCCTAGTTATCTAGTACAGCCCCTAAAAAAAGATAATTTTATTATGAAAATCATGACAATCAAATAGATTCTGTGAAAAACCTTCTTTATCCTTTCAAGAAAAAGCAAATGAACAAAATATTGGTTTTTATGTTGGCAGGGGACTATTTGCCCGTGCTGCGGTAGGCACGCAGTTCATAAAATGAGCTAAACCGGTAAGGGAGCACGTGCTTGCCGGCCGATATGCCAGTAAAAGGCGTGTCGGATTCCGAATTGCTTGAATCGGCAAAAGGCAGGGGCAGACACCCGCTATAGTGCGGTTGCCTGCAACGGATAGTCGGCAGTGTTACCCGGCCGTCTGAAAACTTAAACCTGTGGGTTTTTCAATATACCTTATCTGCCATCCAGATACGGCCGCGCAGCCCCCAATAGCTGCCGATGCCGGTGGTGCTGTGTATCATTCTGCCGTTTTTTACCAACACCACGGTCGGTGTTACCGCCACCTGCCATCGCCGCGATATCCTGCCTTGAGGGTCGTTAACTGTGTCAAACGACAAACCGTTTTCCTGCATATAGGCTGCTACTTCTTGCGCACTGCCCGAGTGCATCGCCACGCCCAACACGGGTATGCCTGCTTCGTGCAGGCGTTGTACGGCGGGAGAGGTATGTTTGCAGATGCCGCACCAGCTTCCCCAAAAATACACGGCGGCGGTGCGCCCGCTGCTGAGCGCGGTCAGCGTGGTCTGCCCGCCGTTTACAATATCCAAACCCTGCCCGGCAAACCGTTGCGGCTGGGCGGGTTTGCGCCACCAATCAACCGCAAGCGACACCAGCAACAGCAGCAAGGCCGTCTGAACCGCCTGCCGGAGCCAATAAACGGCCCGCTTACCCACCGCTTTCGTCTCCATTCGGTTTGCCGCCCTGCGTCAGCAGCGGCTGCACGCACGACAGCACGCGGTCGAGAATCATGTTGTTGTCGGCGTGCCCCTGCGCCCACCAGCGCAGCTCGAGCGTGGCGGTGGTGTCGGAAAGCGCGGTAACGGCGATTTCGGGTTGGGAAACGATGTCGCCGCATTGTTGTTGCAGCGCGTGGATAATCTGCTCTTTCACCGTGCCGGCATCCAAACCTGCGGGCAGGGTCAGCATAGTACTTTGGCGGTACAGGCCGGCGCGGGTGTTTACGGTAACGGGCGAGGTAAACAGTTGAGAATTGGGAATCACGATGCGCCTGTCGTCATCAGTGCGCAGCGTGGTGGCGCGGATTTCGATGTTTTCCACTTCGCCTTCAAACGAACCTGAAACAATGCGGTCGCCGATTTTGAACGGCTCGTTGAGCAGCAGCAGAATGCCTGAAAGCAGGTTTTGGAAAATATCTTTAAAGGCAAAGCCGATGGCCACCGAGCCGATGCCCAGCGTGCTGACCAGCTGCGCGGGGGTGAAATCGGGGATGGCAATCATCATCGCCACCAGAAAGCCGCCGAAAACAATCAGCGCGCTGCCGATGCGCTGCAACACCAACATCAGGTTGGCTCTGTGGCTGAGGCGGCGCGAGAGCAGCTTTGCCGCCAAGATTTTAAACAGCCTGGCCAGCAGCCAAAACAACACAAAGGCCAGCAGTGCCACCGCTAAATAGGGTACGCGCAGCCAAAAGGCTTCGATCATCGCCTGCACGCTCTCGGTCATGGCTTCATAATGGCCGAGGCTTTGGCGGATGCCGTTATTGATTCGGTTTACAGTATTCACAGCAGTTTTTGCGGTTGCGGGAGAGTGGCGCAATATACCATATTTGCAGAACACGGCGGCAGGCTGCGTTAAAATCTGCCCCGGGCGGCCGCGCCTGCCGCAATATCAGGCAGTAAACTGTTAAAATACGGTTTTTTGCGTTTCAGACGGCCCAACCGTATCCTCTCAGCCGTCTGAAACACAGCCGTATATTTCAGCAAGGATGCCTTATGAACCGCAACGAACAATTATTCAACCGTGCCAAAAACATCATTCCCGGCGGCGTCAATTCGCCCGTGCGCGCATTCGGCAGCGTCGGCGGCGTCCCGCGCTTTATCTCAAAAGCCCGGGACGCTTATGTGTGGGACGAAAACGGCACCCGCTATATCGATTATGTCGGCTCGTGGGGGCCGGCCATTGTCGGCCATGCCCACCCTGAAGTGGTGGAAGCCGTGCGCGAAGCAGCGTTGGGCGGTTTGTCGTTCGGTGCGCCTACCGAAGGCGAAATCCTCATCGCCGAAGAAATCGCCAAACTGATGCCCAGCATCGAGCAGCTGCGGCTGGTGAGCTCGGGCACCGAAGCCACCATGAGCGCCATCCGCCTGGCGCGCGGTTTTACCGGGCGCGACACAATCATCAAGTTTGAAGGTTGCTACCACGGCCATTCCGACAGCCTGCTGGTGAAGGCCGGCAGCGGCCTGCTCACTTTCGGCAACCCGAGTTCTGCCGGCGTGCCCGCCGATTTCACCCGACACACGCTGGTTTTGGAATACAACAATACCGTACAGCTCGAAGAGACTTTTGCCCGAATCGGCAGCGAAATCGCCTGCGTGATTCTGGAGCCGTTTGCCGGCAACATGAATCTGGTGAGGCCGTCTGAAAGCTTTATCCAGGCTTTGCGCGCGCTCACCCGGCAACACGGCGCGGTACTGATTTACGATGAAGTGATGACCGGTTTTCGCGTTGCCCCGGGCGGCGCGCAGTCGCTGCACGGCATTACGCCCGATCTGACCACGATGGGCAAGGTTATCGGCGGCGGTATGCCGCTGGCCGCGTTTGGCGGCTGCAAAGACATCATGGCCTGCATTTCCCCGTTGGGCGGTGTGTATCAGGCCGGCACGCTGTCGGGCAATCCCGTGGCCGTGGCCGCCGGCCTGAAAACGCTGGAAATTATCCAACGCGAAGGCTTCTACGAAAACCTGTCTGCCCTCAACCGGCAATTGACCGAAGGTTTTCAGACGGCCGCCCGCGAAGCCGGCATTGCCTTCAGTGCCGACTATATCGGCGGTATGTTCGGCCTGTATTTCGCCGACACCTTTCCGCAAAGCTATGCCGATATGGCCGCTTCGAATGTGGAATATTTCAAAACATTCTTCCACGGCATGCTGGAAAACGGCGTGTTTTTCGGCCCCTCGGCCTACGAAGCCTGCTTTATGTCGGCCGCACACACTCCCGAGCTGATCGAAGAAACCGTAGCCGCCGCGCAAAAAGTGTTTGCACAAACGGCTGCGCAGGCCTGAGCGGGCAAACGGATACCCGAGGCCGTCTGAAGCCGTGTTCAGACGGCCTTTTTCTATCCGGATACTGTTAAGCCGCCGGCCGTTGGGGTAAACTGGCGGCTTAACCGTTTATCCCACCGCAACATGGAAAGCCCCACTGCGCCCCAACACATCACCCTTATCGGCGTCGGTCTGATAGGCGGTTCGTTTGTGCTCGATTTGAAGCACAAAGGGCTGGCGGGCGGCGTAACCGGCATCGATTTAAACCGCAGCAATCTCGAGCGCGCGCTGGAGCGCAAGGTGATTGACCGCGCGTTTGAGTGCATCTGCGCCGAAGCCGTGGGCGGGGCAGATTTGGTGGTGATCGCCACCCCCGTTGCCACGCTGCCTGCCGTGTGCGTGCAATTGGCACCGCTGCTTGACTACCGCACCGTGGTAACCGATGTGGGCAGCACCAAGCAATCGGCAATCAATGCGTTCAGGCAATATCTGCCGCAACATCTGCCGCGCTGCATCGCCGCCCACCCGATTGCCGGCTCCGACCGCAGTGGCGCATTGGCGGCGCAGTTCGGGCTGTTTCAAAACAAAAAACTGATTATCTGCCCGCACGGCAAAGAAGATTCAGACGGCCTGTATCTGGTGGAATCGTTATGGCGCTCGGCAGGGGCGCAAATTTCCCGCATGAGCGCGCACGAGCATGATGCCGTTTTCGCCGCCGTGTCGCATCTGCCGCACCTGCTGGCCTATGCCTATGTGCACCAAATCGCCACCCATCCCGATGGCGAGGTTTATTTCGATTTTGCCGCTTCGGGTTTCCGCGACTTCACCCGCATTGCTTCCAGCCACCCTGCTGTCTGGGCCGACATCTGCATGGCCAACAAACACAGCCTGACCGCGCTGGTTGACGGCCAGCAGCAACAGTTGGCGGTGTTGAAAGCCATGCTTGAAGCAGGCGATGCCGCCGCGCTTTACCGTTATTTTGAAAAGGCCAGGCAGGCGCGCGATGATTGGTCGGCTTCACAATGAAATGAGCAGCCATCTTGCCGGGGATTTTCAGACGGCTTTCCACACCGGCAGCGGCTGCCGCGTTGTTGGCCTAAGGATAGTATTCTTGGCGGGCTTTCAGACGGCCTTTCGTTAAAACGGCGGCCTGCCCATACCGGCAGGCCGTCTGAAAACCTATGGTGCCGGTTGTTTTGCCGGCCTGCCGCCGTTGTGTTTGCCCGATACGGAGTATTCTTGACACGGAGTTTGTATGAACCTTTTCCGCAAAACCTTATGGGCCGTGGTGTTGCTTTCGGTCTGCACCGCCATCGGCTCGTTTTATTCGCAATACGTGATGGGGCTGAACCCTTGCGTGTTGTGCATTTTGCAGCGTGTGTCGGTGTTGGCGGCCGGCATGGCGGCGTTGCTGGCCGCACTGGGGCGGCAACAGAGCGGGGCCGGGCGTATGTTTAGCGCGTTTTTGGTGAGCGTGCCGGCCGTGTATGGCGCGGGCGTGGCGGTATATCAGCTTTATATTCAAAGCCTGCCGCCCGGCGCCGCTCCGGCCTGCGGTGCGCCGTGGACGTTCCGCCTGCGGGATTGGCCGTTGTTTGATTTATACGAGCCGGTTATCCGCGGTTTCGGTGATTGTGCGGTGCCCGATTACTTTCTCGGCATACCGCTGCCGGTGTGGAGTGTGTTGTATTTCGGTTTCGTGTTGCTGCTGGTGTGGGGAAGCTTGCTGAAAAGCCGCTCCGCTTGATGCAGGCCGACTGCGGTAAAAAAGTTACACTTCTTGTCGAACGGTATTTTTTTCATACAAGCGGGAACCAAAATTGCCGTTTCATGTCGAAAAGACAAAATTTAACTATATTGTACATACCATTACAATAAATCCAGTACCATGCGCGCGGCCTTAACTTTTATACAGCGCAGTTTTGGTAATATTCCACACACTTTTTTGAATTTTCGAAAGGAAACGAAAGGAAATATGATGTCTTTAGCACAAGAATTTAAAGAATTTATTATGCGCGGTAACGTGATCGATCTCGCGGTCGGTATGGTTATCGGCACAGCGTTCAGCGGCATTGTAAAATCTTTGGTTGATGATGTGATTATGCCCCCTATCGGTATTTTGATCGGCGGCGTGGACTTCTCAAACCTGTTTATCACCTTGAAAGAGGGGGCCAATGCGCCTGAAGCCGGCTATGCCACTTTGGCTGCCGCGCAGGAAGCCGGTGCGGTTACGCTGAATGTGGGTCTGTTTATCAACACCATCATCAGCTTTCTGATTATCGCCGCTGCCATTTTCGTGGTGATCAAGCTGATCAACAAACTGAAACGCGAAGTGCCGGCTGTTGAAGAAGCGCCGGCCGAGCCTTCCGAAGAAGTGCTGCTGTTGCGCGAAATCCGCGACTCTTTGAACAAAAAATAATATTTGAGCCAAACCCCGTCAGGCCGTCTGAACGTTTTCAGACGGCCTGACGTTTTTCCCGCATTTTGATGGAAGCCGCAGCGGGTTTGAAACACGCAATGGTGTCAGGCGGCATAACCCGCCCGCTTGAAAATAACGGCGGCTTGTCAAACCGCTCTCATTTCAGTGAAGCGCAATCATGCCCCAAAGGAAATGGAAGGGATTGCCGCACAGCCCGTTTTAAGCGGATACGCTGGATACGCTGTAAAGGAAGCAGGTGCGTTCAAGTTTCTGCGGGCTTGGCAAAGCCTTTGGTTCGATGCAGTTATGGCCGGCTGCACGATGGGCGCAGAATGCAGTAAACTGGCACAACTTTTCCGAACAGAATGATTACGATGTACGCAGGCGAAAAATTTAACGCATACAGCCATTTGGCAGGCACGGTGTTGGCTGTGGCCGGGCTGGTGCTGCTGCTGGTGAAAGCGGCGGACACGCTCGATGTGTATAAAATCATCAGCGCGGCCGCCTACGGCATTTGCCTGATTGTGCTTTATGCCGGCTCCACGGTTTACCACAGTGTGCCGCAGCCGAAAGTGAAAGCCGTGCTGCAAAAGGTGGATCATTGCGCGATTTATCTTTTGATTGCAGGCAGTTATACGCCGTTTACTCTGGTGTCGCTGCGCGGTGCATGGGGCTGGTCTCTGTTCGGCGTGTCGTGGGGGTTGGCGGCATTCGGTATTGCCCAAGAGCTGACCATCGGCAGGAAAAGCGAAAAACGCCTGCTGTCGATGGTATTGTATGTATTGATGGGCTGGCTGGTGCTGGTGGCCATATACCCGCTGGCCAAGAGCCTGCCGCCGGCAGGGCTGTTTTGGCTGGTGTCGGGCGGCCTGCTTTACAGTGCGGGGATTTACTGGTTTGTGAACGATGAAAAAATCAAACACGGCCACGGCATTTGGCATCTGTTTGTGCTCGGCGGCAGTTTGGCGCAGTTTGCCTGCGTGTATTTTTATGTGATTTAGCGTTGTGTGTTCCGATATACAATCAACACATTCCGGCCGTCTGAAACCGGCAAAAGGTTTTAAGACGGCCGGGGGTGCGTATCATTGCATCGATTATAAGTTGATGAATTATTTGAAGATAAATAATTTTGTTGCAGCACGGGGTTGTGTAAAGCCGGGTTGGAAAATTTGAGATTTGACCCAACAGTGGGTACAATCCGCATCTGTTTTGCTTCTGTAAAGTTAAGAGATTGATATGAGCCTGATCAGAGAAATCCTGCCTTTAGCGCATATTGAGCTGGATTTGGAAGTCAGCAGTAAAAAGCGCGTGTTCGAGCAGGCGGGGCTGTTATTGGAAAACGAGGCCGGCTTGGCGCGCGCCGATGTTTTCGACTGCCTGTTTGCGCGCGAAAAGCTCGGTACAACCGGTTTGGGGCAGGGCGTGGCGATTCCGCACGGCCGCCATGCTTCGGTGGAAAAAGCGGTGGGCGCGTTTATCCGCACCAAAGAACCGGTGCCTTTCGATGCACCGGACGGCAAGCCAGTTTCGCTGATTTTTGTTTTGCTGGTGCCTGAAAACGCCACCGGCGAACATTTGGAAGCCTTATCGAAACTGGCCGGCCGGTTTTCGCGGAAATCCGTGCGCGAAGCCTTGTCGGCTGCCGTGTCGCCCGAAGAAGTGCAGCGGCTTTTGAGCGAAGAGTAACCATGCCCAGCATTTCCGTACGCCGTCTGTATCAGGATAACCAGCACAAGCTGCAACTGGCTTGGGCAGCCGGCACGGCGGGAGCCGACAACCGCATCGGCGTTAAAGACGACAAACCTGTTTTGGCGTTGGTCGGCCATCTGAATTTTATCCACCCCAACCAAGTGCAGGTAATCGGCGTGGCCGAGGCCGAATTTCTCAAGCGCATGGAAGAGGGCACCGACAATCTCAGCGACCTGAGCACCATGGTGGACAAAACCCGCCCCATGCGCCAGGTGCAGGCTGACGGAAACCCCGAAGAAAGCCCGGTCAATCTGTTTGATATTCCTATGTCGATGGTGATTGTGGCCAACGGGCTGCCGGTGTCGCCGATGCTGCGTGATTATTGCCACACCCACAATATCCCGCTGCTCACCTCCAAGCTGGAAAGCCCGCATCTGATGGATGTGTTGCGGATTTATCTGCAGCGCACATTGGCAGTTTCCACGGTCAAACACGGCGTGTTTCTCGATGTTTTTGAAATCGGCGTGCTGATTACCGGCCAGTCGGGCTTGGGCAAAAGCGAGCTGGCATTGGAGTTGATTTCGCGCGGCCACAGTTTGATTGCCGATGATGCGGTAGAGCTTTACCGCACCGGCCCCGAAACGCTTGACGGCCGCTGCCCGCCGATGCTGCGCGATTTTCTCGAAGTGCGCGGGCTGGGGGTGCTGAATATCCGCCATATTTTCGGCGAAACTTCTATCCGACCTAAAAAAATCCTTCAATTAATCATTAACTTGGTTGCTGCCGATGATGATTATATGAAACGGCTCGACCGCCTGAGCATCCGTTCCGAAACCGAATCGATTTTAGATGTGAGCGTGCGCTCGGTTACGCTGCCCGTGGCGGTGGGGCGCAACCTGGCGGTGTTGGTTGAAGCCGCCGTACGCAACTATATTTTGCAATTGCGCGGCAAAGACAGTACCAAAGAATTTTTGGAGCGCCACCAAAGTATGCTGAAAGAAAACGAAACCGGCCATGAAAATAGTGTTGATTAGCGGGCTTTCCGGTTCGGGAAAGTCGGTTGCACTCAAACTTCTGGAAGATTTGGGCTATTACTGCGTTGATAACCTGCCCATCAAACTCCTGCCCGGCCTGGTGGCTTACCACACGGAAAGCAGTGAAATAAACCGGCTCGGCATCAGTGTCGATATCCGCTCGCGCATCGATATTAAAGAAGCGCAAACACAGCTTCAGGCACTGCGGAACCTGGGGCACGAAGTGGAAATTCTGTTTCTTGAAGCCGAAGAGGGCATTTTGGTACGGCGTTTTTCAGAAACCCGCCGCAGCCACCCGCTTTCCGGTCAAACCTTAACCTTGCTGGAGAGCCTGCAACAGGAAAAAACCTGGCTGTTCCCCCTGCGAGAAGCCGCCTACTGCATCGACACATCCAAAATGAATGCCCAGCAGCTGCGCCACACCGTGCAGCAATGGCTCAAACACGAAAGGCAGGGGCTGCTGGTGATTTTAGAATCGTTCGGCTTCAAATACGGCGTGCCCACCAATGTGGATTTTCTGTTTGATATGCGCAGCCTGCCCAACCCCTATTACGACACCGCGCTGCGCCCTTTCAACGGCATGGACAAACCGATTCAGGATTATCTCGGCAGCCAGGCCATAGTGCAGGAAATGGTGGAGGGCATCGGCAGTTTCATGAGCCGCTGGCTGCCGCAGATGCAGGTAGAAAGCCGCAGCTATGTAACCATAGGCATAGGCTGCACCGGCGGTCAGCACCGCTCGGTGTATGTAGTGGAGCAGCTTGCCCGAAGGCTCAAAGGGCATTACGAACTGCTGGTGCGCCACCGCCAGCTTAACCGTTTGGCGGAACGCTGAGTTTCAGACGGCCTTTTTAGGTATTTTGGCCGTCTGAAAGCCGACCCCGCACCGTGTTATAATGCCGCACACCATCAGGCAGCCCGGCTTTAAGGGCTGCCTGAAGGCCATAACCGGCCCGCTTGAGAACAATGGCAGCACAGCATCGCCTTGTGTCGTTTTCATCATCCGCACAGTCTGCCATTTTCTGTCTTATATTTTAACGGACAGGCCGGCGCGCCCTCCCAAACCCGCAATTTTTCAGACGGCTTCCAAGCCCCGCCAAACCCCGAAAGAGCAGCACACCATGGCAATCCAATGGTTCCCCGGCCACATGAACAAAGCCAGAAAGGCCATCGCCGAGCGCATCAAAAGCGTGGACATGGTTATCGAAATGCTCGATGCCCGTATGCCCGCATCCAGCGAAAACCCCCTGCTGGCGCAGCTTTCCAAAGGCAAGCCCAAGCTCAAAATCCTCAACAAACAGGATTTGGCCGACCCCGGGCGCACCGCAGTCTGGCTGGAACACTACAACAGCCGCCCCGACACCCGGGCTATCGCGCTCGATGCTTCCGAAACCGCCGCCGCAGCCAAAATCACCCGCGCCTGCCGCACCATGATGCCTAACCGGGGCGGCATCGGAAAGCCCCTTCGCGTTTTGATTTGCGGCATTCCCAACGTTGGCAAATCCACCCTGATTAACGGCATGATCGGCAAAAAATCCGCCAAAACCGGTAACGAGCCGGGCATCACCAAAGCCGAGCAGCGCCTGTTTCTCGCCGATGACTTCTGGCTCTACGACACCCCGGGGATGCTGTGGCCGAAAATCATCGTAGAAGAGGGCGGCTACAATCTCGCCGCCGGCGGTGCCGTAGGGCGCAACGCGCTCGATGAAGAGGAAGTCGCCCTCGAGCTGTTAGACTACCTGCGCCGCCACTATCTGCCGCTGCTGCAAGCGCGCTATCAGGCGGATAAAGACCCCAGCAGCCATTGGCAGGACACCGACTGGCTCGAATGGATCGCCAAAAAGCGCGGCGCAGTTTTAAGCGGCGGCCGCACCAACTACCAAAAAGCCGCCGAAAACACCCTCACCGATTTCCGCGATGGCCACATCGGCAGAATCACGCTCGAAACGCCAAACCAATGGGAAACATGGCTCAAAAAAGCCAAACAGAAAGAAGCCGAACAAAAAGCCGTGCGCGAAGCGCGAAAAGCAGAAAAAAAAGGAAAACCCCTGTGAGGCCGATAGTTTCCGCCGCCTTATCGGCAGGCGTCTTATCTTTAACCGCCTGCACTTTTTCAGACGGCCAAAACAAACTGCAAGCCCCGCCGTCCGGCAGCCGTCAGCGGCAACCCCAAACGCTTGAAAAACAGGTGCAGATCTACAAACCGGACGGCTCCCGCCAATGCGGAGGCAGCGGCATCAGCCCGGCGGTTATGGAAAAAGAACTGCAGGGCATACGCGTGTATGCGGCCGGAAAACAAACCCTGCGCGGCGTGATGTTTCCCGCCGTGTGCGGCGGCCAAACCGGCCGCGTTAATGTATATACCATCGCCGAGCGCGGCCTGCCAGAAGCAAAAAACGCGGATTTGCCATATTGCCATATTGAAGCAGAAAGATTAACTTCCGTTTCAAACGGCCGTTGGCAAGGCCGTCTGAAACCCCAACAAACCATGACCGAAAAACTTCCGCCCGATGCGCTCATCGAAGCCGCACTGCTTACCCAAACCGAACCCTTGAGCGAAAAAACCATGCGCGAGTTGTGCGTGCCGCCGCTCTCGCCCGACAAACTCATCGATGTGCTGGCCGGCCTGAAAGCCCGCTGGCACGACCGCGCCCTGCAATTAACCCACACCCGCGAAGGCTGGCGGTTTCAAATTGCTCAGGCGGCGTTTGAACGGCTGGGCAGCCTGCAGGAACAGCGCGCGCCGCGCTATTCGCGTGCGGTGATGGAAACGCTGGCGATTATCGCCTACCAGCAGCCGGTTACGCGCGGCGACATCGAAGGCATACGCGGCGTGGCAGTGTCGCAAAATGTGATGCAGACGCTGCAAGACAGAGGCTGGATTGAAATCATCGGCCACCGCGATTCCATCGGCCGCCCCGCGCTGTGGGCTACCACCCACGCGTTTTTAAGCGATTTGCAGCTCGAAAGTTTGGAAGCGTTGCCGCCGCTCACCGAGCTGGGCGAGCTGGTGCTGCCCGATTTAACCGGGCCGGCCGGCAGCGGCGGGGCGGAGGATCGGGAAGATGCCGCACCCGATGAAGCGGAACAACCGTGAATACCGCCTATTATCTGCATTGTTTTGCCTCGCTCAATTGCGCCAGACACAAAGGCAAAGAAGCACCGCACAAGCCCGTTCTGCTGCTGGCGTTGGCCGATTTGGCGGAGCAGGGCCGTCTGAAAGGCACCGAAACCGCGCCCGATGCCGCATTGGAAACCGCATTCAGGCAGGTTTGGCGGCGTTATGTTGCCGATGTCGGCTTCACCATGAATATGGGCATGCCGTTTTACCATATGCGCAGCGAGCCTTTTTGGCATTTGAGTATCGGCCGGTGGTCGGGCGGGGATATTGAAGACAGGCATAAAATTAAGAACCTGGGCACGCTGAGGCGCGTTGCTGCCCGCGCAACCATCAATGCAGGACTGATTGACTGCCTGAACAGCATAACCGAGTGGGAAAAATTGCGCGCGCTGCTGATCGAACGCTATTTCAACCGCAGAAACGGCGGCACAGACAGACACGGGCCGGGGCGGCAAGATGTGCCGTCAACGGTGTCGAACCTGCCAAGCCCGCAAAACGGCCCGCAGTATTGTGCAGCAGCGTGATACGGCAGATAAACATTGCTTTCGATACGCCCCGCCGCCCGGCTCTCTGTATCGGAAATAAAACCGGGCGGCCGCCTGATCTGCATACAAAGGCCGTCTGAAAAAACCTTTTTACCCACCCGACCTGCCGCCGCAAGGCCTCAGAAGAGCCGTTCCGCCCGGCGGCAGAGCGCGTTAGGAGAACATGAAATGTCTGAAAAAAATAAAAACGCAAGCAAGCCCGCCCAGCAGCGGCAGCCCAAACCAAAAACGCAGGCGGCGCGTGCCAAAAAACTGGCAGTGCGCAACCCCAACCAAAAAATCATGGAGCGCGCCCGCAATTTGAAGGAAAAACGCGCCGATTTGGAAAGCCTCGAACCGGTGCGCCTGCAAAAAGCACTGGCCGCCTCGGGCGCGGGCTCCCGCCGCGAAATGGAAGAGTGGATCGGCCGGGGCTGGGTAACGGTAAACGGCAAAACCGCGCAACTGGGCGACAAAGTGTCGCCGGCAGACCAAGTGCAGGTAAAAGGCAGCGTGATCAAGCTCAAATGGCCCGACCGCCTGCCGCGCATTATTCTTTATTACAAACAGGAAGGCGAAATCGTGTCGCGCGGCGACCCGCAGGGGCGTGTGAGCGTTTTCGACCGCCTGCCGCAGGCCGCCAGCAGCCGCTGGACGGCCATCGGCCGCTTGGACATCAACACCGGCGGGCTGCTGATTCTCACCACCTCGGGCGAGCTGGCAAACCGCTTCGCCCACCCCAGCTTTGAAGTGGAGCGCGAATACGCCGTGCGTGTGCTCGGCGGATTAACGGCCGGGCAGATGAAAACGCTCACCGAAGAAGGCGTGATGCTGGAAGACGGCTTGGCAAGGGTGGAGCGCATTTGCGCGCAGGGCGGAGAAGGGGCAAACAAATGGTATAACGTGGTGATTAAAGAAGGCCGCAACCGCGAAGTGCGCCGCATTTTCGAGCATTTCGGCCTGGCCGTGAGCCGCCTGGTGCGCGTGGGCTTCGGCCCCATCGGCCTGCCCAACCGGCTCAAGCGCGGTCAGTTTTACGAGCTCAACCCCGCCGAAGTGGCCAATATCATGAGGTGGGCGGATATGCCCCTGCCCGGCAGCCGGGGCAGAAGATAAGGGTTGCGGAAGTTTGCAGGCCGTCTGAAAAAGTTTTCAGACGGCCTTTTCCAACACCTTAAGCTTTGCAGAGATAATCAATACCGCCGCAACACATCACCCCGCCATTTTGTCTGGCTGCATTCAAACGGCCGCCAAACCGGCTTGAGTTTGGGAGCGTTGTGTTTGGGCAACGCCGCACCGTTAGGCCGAAAGCCGTCTGAAACTTTCAGACGGCCTTAAACTCTTTCGGCAAACCACATCGCGGCAACATAACACCGGCCTTGCCGCGCCCTGCCCGGGTAACATTCAAACCGCTGCCAAACCGGCTCGGGATTTTGCAGCATTCAGAAAACACCGCAGAGATTGATCTGCCGTTATTCCCGCCTGCGCGGGAATAATAGTGTTGCGGCCTTTCAGACGGCATTCAGGTGTTTCTGTCACGGCTGCAATGCAGTGAACCCCTGCATTTTCGGTAGGGCAGTGGGCGCACGGTGCTGCCATGCCGCAACGGAGGGGCCACGGTTCCTGTTGTGGTTTTCTTTATCTGCTTTGGCGGTGGTTTTCAGACGGCCTTGCGGGTTCCGTCAGAACCTGTGCTCAGGCCGTCTGAAATCATTTATCAAACAGAATGGCAGGTTGAATAGGGTTGGTAATCTTTTGCTGCTCGGCCGCGTTGTTTCAGGCCGTCTGAAAACGTTTTCAGACGGCCTTAGGCATTTTTGCCAGGCTTTATGGCGAACTCCTTTCATTTGCGGCGCAGGGCATCGGGCGGCCTTAACCCGCGCAGGGCAGGGCGGGGCAACGCTTGAACGGGGGCGGATTTGCGCGAATCCGGCCCGGCTGCGCCATAAACGGTTTGGCACGGCTGTGTTTTCCCAAAGCAAAACAGGCAGCCGTTGGGAAGCGGATACCGTGAACCCGCTTCATTGCCGCTTCGGCATGGCCGTGTTTTAAAGGGAACGGCCGGGCAGGTTGCCGATACTGCTTGCGGCTTGCTGTTTTGCCGCGCAAACAAAGCGGGTTCACGATAGGGCGGAGCGCCGGTGTTTCAGGGTCGGGCGGTTTTTTTTCCCAAGCGGCGGCTTAACAAAAAATCATGCAGCGGTTTGGGCAGGCCGCAGCCGGAATCATGTGGGTCCGCCCACAGGCCGTCTGAAAGGCCGCCGGGCAGGCTGTCGGGCACGGGTGCGCAAAACGGGGTAATCAGCAATAAGCGGTGGGTGAGGCGGTGGGTGAAGGCGGGCTGTTCTTCGAGGCCGTCTGAAAGAAGGCCGAAGTGTGCGGCGGCGGCATAGAGGCTGCCGGGGCTGTTGAAGCACGGCACGCAGTAAAGGCCGCCCCAAATGCCTTCGGGCGGCCGCTTTTCAAGCCATATGGCACCGTTTGGGCGGCGCATCACCAGCCAAAACAGCGGCAGCGTCGGCACTTCGGGCGCACTTTTTTTGCGCGGCAGCTCGGCAGTGAGGTTTTGCGCTTTGGCCCGGCAGATGCCGGCCATCGGGCAGTCGCCGCACAGGGGCTTGCTGCGTTTGCAGACGGTGGCGCCCAAGTCCATCAGCCCCTGTGTGTAGGCGGGCATATCGCCGCCGCGTTCGGGCAGCAGCGATTCGGCCAGCGTCCACAGTTGTTTCTCAAACTTTTTATCGGCGGCACCACCGTCCAGCGCAAACACGCGGCAGAGCACGCGCCTGACGTTGCCGTCTAAAATGGCTTCGCGCTTGTGGAAGGCAAAAGCGGCAATGGCCGCTGCGGTGCTCCTGCCCACGCCGCAGAGTGTTTCCAGCTTTTCGCGCTCGCACGGAAATACGCCGCCAAACGTTTCGACCACCTGCCGTGCGGCTTTGTGCAGGTTGCGGGCGCGGCTGTAATAGCCCAAGCCCGCCCACAGGCCGAGCACTTCGTCCTGCCCGGCCGCTGCCAGTTCGGCCACGGTGGGAAAGCGGGCGGTAAAGCGCGGGTAATAGTCCAGCACGGTGGCCACTTGGGTTTGCTGAAGCATGATTTCCGAGAGCCATACGAGATAGGGATCGCGCACCTGCCAGGGCAGGTGGTGGCGGCCGTGCTGTTTCTGCCAGCGTATCAGGCGGGTTGCGAAAGAAAGGTCGGTCATGGCGGATAAGGAAAAAATGTGCTGCAAGCTGGATTGGGGCTGGCGGGCAAGGGCGGTTCGGCAGCGTGCGGCCGTCTGAAAACGCCGTTTCCGAAAGGAAACAAGTTTCTGCGGAGCTAAAACGCCGTTTCCGAAAGGAAACAAGTTTCTGCAAAGCTAAAACGCCGTTTCCGAAAGGAAACAAGTTTCTGCAAAGCTAAAACGCCGTTTCGCTGCGGCGGGCAGGCAATATCGTGAATCTGCGCGGTTTCCGCTACGGCATTACCGTGCTTCGGCTTCGGGAAAACGGTTTTGTCGGCCGCCTATGCGGCAACATCAGTATTTATCGGTAGTGCCTGCGGCCTGTGCGGTTGCGGAATGTGCGGGTTCACGATAAACAGCGGTGGGTTTCAGACGGCCTTTCGGGCTCGGTTTGCAAGTTTTCTGCCCGAAGGCAGCCTGTGGTGCGCTGTCGTTTCAGGTTCGGGCATCGCTCTGTTTTGGGTTTCAGACGGCCCGGCTTGCGGGTTGGTGCAGGTGGGGAAGCCGTGTCGTTTGGCTGCGGATCGATACTGCGTATGCCCCGTTCTGCTACTGCATTGCGGCACCTTGCGCTGCGGCGGGCTGTTTCGGAAATATTGCCCCACTATATGCCTGCGCCTGTCGGACGCATGGCTTGGCGGGGCGGGGTATCAATGCGGTAAGGGAGGTTCCGCTTCACCGGGCGCGGCATCGGGCAGTATCCTGTTCAGCACCACGGCCAGCACCGCACACAGCCCGACACCCGCAAAGCTGATGCTGCCCAGCTTGATAATCATGCCGCCCACGCCGGTGGTGAGCACCGAGCTGACGATAACGAGGTTTTTCGGCTGCATCAAATCCACTTTGGCATCAATCAGCGTTTTCAGGCCGAGCGAGGCGATGGTGCCGAACAGCAGAATCATAATCCCGCCCATCACCGGCAGCGGAATCGAAGCCAGAAAAGCATTGAATTTGCCGAAAAACGCCATGCAGATGGCGAAAACGGCCGCCCAAGTCATGATTTTCGGATTGCCGTTTTTGGTAATCATCACCGCGCCGGTTACTTCGCCGTAGGTGGTTACGGGCGGGCCGCCGATCAAGCCCGCCGCACACACGCCCAAACCGTCGCCCGCCAGCGTTTTGTCGAGGCCGGGGTCTTTGGCATAATCGTTGCCGGTTACTTTGCCCACCGCCATCACGCCGCCGATGTGCTCAATGGCCGGGGCGATGGCAACGGGCAGCATAAACAGCGCAGCCTGCCAGTTGATTTGCGGCGTTTCAAAATGCGGCACGGCAAACCACGGCGCGGCGGCAATCGGGGAAGTATCCACCCATCCCATCAGCAGGGCGGCCGCATAGCCGGCACCCACGCCGATTAAAATCGGCACCAGTTTGATCATTCTGCTGCCGAACACTGCCACCAGCACGGTAACGGCAAAAGTAAAGCCCGAGAGCAGCAGCGATTGGGCGTAGTCCACTGCCTGGGTGCCGCCGGCCTGCCCCATGGCCATTTGGCTGGCCACCACCGCCACCGACAAACCGATTACCATAATCACCGGCCCGATAACCACGGGCGGCAGCAGGCGGTTGACGGCGGCCAGCCCGCGCCATTTAATCAATGCGGCAAACACAAAATACATAAAGCCCGCCGCAAACAGGCCGAACATGGTGGAAGGCAGCCCCCATTCGCCGACAGAATAAATAATCGGCGCAATAAAGGCGAACGAAGAGCCTAAAAACACCGGCACTTTCTGTTTGGTCACACATTGAAAAAGCAGCGTACCGATGCCCGCGCCCAAGAGTGCCATGGCCGGGTTCAGGCCGGTGAGCAGCGGCACCAGCACCATCGCGCCAAATGCCACAAACAGAATCTGCGCGCCTGCAACGGCTAATTTGAGTTGCTGCATATTTAAGTTCCGTTATTCTGGTTGAAAACAAACGGACAGATTATATAGCGGATCCACATATTTCCGATACAGGGCCGGCGCGCCGCAGCCGGCGCAGCATATACCCTGTTGCCGCTCCGGCAGCTTAAAAAGCCGTTTTAGCTTTGCAGAAACTTGTTTCCTTTCGGAAACGGCGTTTTAGCTTTGCAGAAACTTGTTTCCTTTCGGAAACGGCGTTTTAGCTTTGCAGAAACTTGTTTCCTTTCGGAAACGGCGTTTTAGCTCCGCAGAAACTTGTTTCCTTTCGGAAACGGCGTTTTCCCGGGGCTTGAGGCGCGGCAAGGCCGTGGCGGAAGCCCGGCGGATTCACGATAATGCTGCAAAAAAGTATTTTGTGTATTGCGCCGCGTGTTTTTCAGACGGCCTCGGGCAATGCCGGCGCGTCAAGAAAAAGATTGCAAGCCTATATCCAGTCTATATAATTCTGCTTCTGATTTGACCGACAGATTGTTTCAGACGGCCGGGACAAACAGTCGGGACAAACCCGCAAGGCCGTCTGAACAACACCGCCTCAGCGGATAAAGAGAATAACGATATGGATTTAAACCGAAAAATTATCGCCATTGACGGCCCGGGCGCATCGGGAAAAGGCACGGTGGCATCACGCGTGGCCGCCGCGCTCGGCTTCGACTATCTCGATTCCGGCGCACTTTACCGCCTGACCGCGCTTTACGCACAGCAGCGTCATGCCGGCTGGAGTGATGAAACGGCCGTAGCCGCGCTGGCCGGAGCGCTGCCCGCCGAATTTGACGGCAGCCGTATCCTGCTTGACGGCCGCGATGTTACAGATGCCGTCCGCTCCGAAGCCATCGGCATGGGGGCATCGGAAGTGGCGCAGCTGCCCAAAGTGCGCGGGGCACTGCTGCAACGGCAGCGCGCTTTTCTCACCGAAAAGGGCTTGGTGGGAGACGGGCGCGATATGGGTTCGGTGGTTTTTCCCGATGCCGCGCTGAAAATTTTTCTGACTGCGTCTGCCCGTACCCGTGCCGAACGCCGCGCCAAACAAATCGGTCTGCCTGCAGAAGGTTTGGCTTTCGAGCGCATTCTCGCCGACATCGAAACACGCGATGAAGCCGACCGCCGCCGCGCCGTTGCACCGCTCAAGCGGCAGCCCGATGCCCTGCTGCTGGACACTACCCGCCTAACCATCGAAGAATCGGTAAAAAAAGTGCTTGATTGGTATGCAGAAATCTAAGCCTGCTGTATAATTCCGCCAGCTTTTTCAGACGGCTCCGGCATCTTGGCAGGCCGTCTGAAAACCGTTTGCAGCAAATGCCTGCCGTGCCAAGGGCGGCAGGCGTTTTCCACAACCCACCCCGCACCCCTTGGCGGTGTATTGAAAAGAGTTATTTATGACTATGGAAAATTTTGCCCAGCTTTTGGAAGAGAGCTTTACCCTTCAAGAGATGAACCCCGGCGAGGTGATTACCGCCGAAGTGGTCGGCATCGACCAAAACTTCGTTACCGTAAACGCCGGTTTGAAATCAGAATCTCTGATCGATGTGGCCGAATTCAAAAACGCCCAGGGCGAGATTGAAGTGAAAGTAGGCGATTTCGTTACCGTAACCATCGAATCTGTTGAAAACGGCTTCGGCGAAACCAAACTGTCGCGCGAAAAAGCCAAACGCGCTGCCGACTGGATTGCTTTGGAAGAAGCCATGGAAAACGGCGATATTCTTTCAGGCATCATCAACGGCAAAGTCAAAGGCGGCTTAACTGTGATGATCAACAGCATCCGCGCTTTCCTGCCCGGTTCGCTGGTTGATGTGCGTCCCGTAAAAGACACCTCCCACTTTGAAGGCAAAGAAGTCGAATTCAAAGTGATCAAACTCGACAAAAAACGCAACAACGTTGTGGTATCCCGCCGCGCCGTTCTGGAAGTTACTCTGGGCGAAGAGCGCAAAGCCCTGCTGGAAAATCTGCAGGAAGGCTCGGTTGTCAAAGGTATTGTTAAAAACATCACCGACTACGGTGCATTCGTTGATTTGGGCGGCATCGACGGCCTGCTGCACATCACCGATCTGGCATGGCGCCGCGTGAAACATCCGAGCGAAGTGCTGGAAGTGGGCCAGGAAGTAGAAGCCAAAGTGTTGAAGTTCGACCAAGACAAACAGCGCGTTTCCCTGGGTATGAAACAGTTGGGCGAAGACCCGTGGAACGGCCTGACCCGCCGTTATCCGCAAGGCACCCGCCTGTTCGGTAAAGTATCCAATCTTACCGACTACGGCGCGTTTGTTGAAATCGAGCAGGGCATCGAGGGCTTGGTGCACGTTTCCGAAATGGATTGGACCAACAAAAACGTCCACCCGAGCAAGGTTGTGCAGCTGGGCGACGAAGTGGAAGTGATGATTCTCGAAATCGATGAAGACCGCCGCCGCATCAGCTTGGGCATGAAACAATGCCAGGCCAACCCGTGGGAAGAGTTTGCTGCCAACCACAATAAAGGCGACAAGCTGTCCGGTGCGGTGAAATCCATCACCGACTTCGGTGTATTTGTAGGCCTGCCCGGCGGCATCGACGGCTTGGTTCATCTTTCCGATCTGTCTTGGACGGAGTCGGGCGAAGAGGCCGTGCGCAAATACAAAAAAGGCGAAGAAGTGCAGGCCGTTGTGTTGGCCATCGATGTGGAAAAAGAGCGTATTTCCCTGGGTATCAAACAGTTGGAGGGCGACCCCTTCGGTAACTTTATCAGCGTAAACGACAAAGGTTCGCTGGTTAAGGGTGTGGCGAAGTCTGTAGATGCCAAAGGCGCGGTCGTTTCGCTGACCGAAGAGGTGGAGGCTTATCTGCCGGCTTCAGAATGGTCGGCCGAGCGCGTTGAAGACTTGCGCAACGTGTTGAAAGAGGGCGACGAAGTAGAAGCCATTGTGGCTACGGTTGACCGCAAAAACCGCAGCATCAAGCTGTCGGTGAAGGCGAAAAACGCCAAAGAGAGCCGTGATGCGCTCAACTCTATGAATGCCGCTTCTACTGCCAGCGCCGGCACGACCAGCCTGGGTGATTTGCTGAAAGCCAAACTTTCAGGCGATCAAGAGTGATAGGTGCAGACATGACTAAGTCTGAATTAATGGTTCGTTTGGCAGAGGTATTTGCCGAAAAAAACGGCACGCAGCTGATGGCTAAGGATGTAGAATACAGCGTAAAGGTTTTGGTGGATACCATGACCCGCTCGCTGGCCAAAGGGCAGCGTATCGAAATCCGCGGGTTCGGCAGTTTCGATTTAAACCGCCGCCCGGCCCGTGTCGGTCGCAACCCTAAAACCGGCGAACGTGTGGAAGTGCCCGAAAAATATGTTCCCCACTTCAAGCCAGGTAAAGAGTTGCGGGAGCGTGTGGATCAAGCCCTGCTGAACGCAAAATAAACTGAAAAAGTCAACGCCGCAGAGATGCGGCGTTTTTTATTTGAAAACCGTGATATGTGGCTGCCAGAATGGGCAGGCCATCTGAAAACAAAAAAACCGAACCGGCAACCCAAGGTATGTGACAAACAGGCTTGTGTGGTGTTGTTTGCTGCACTTCATGGTTGTTTTATGTTAAAGTTCCGCATGAATGATTCGGAGCTGTTTGAATTTAAAATCAAAGTATAAAACGTGCGGCAGGTGTTGCCCGGAATGATGGTTGTTAGTGGGTTACATTTAAACTGAAACAGAGCGCAAGCCTCGTGCTGTACCAAGAATACGATATGGCAACGCAATGCCGCAGAGTTTAAATTTAGTCTGCTATCAGTTTGAGCAGCCTTTGTTGATCACACAGAGAGATTGGATTTTCATGCAGTCTTGGCAACTACCCGAACACATTGCCGATATCCTGCCTTCTTCCGCCTGCCGGCTTGAGAGTGCGCGGGAACGGCTGTTGGCTTTGTTCCGCGTGCACGGCTATGAATTGGTATATCCGCCCTTGATGGAATACAGTCATTCGCTGCTCACCCATATCGATGCGGGCTTGTCGTTGAAAACCATACGCGTGGTCGATCAGCTCAGCGGTCGCCAGCTCGGCGTCCGTGCCGACATCACGCCGCAGGTAGCGCGTATCGATGCGCATTTATTGTCGGCCAATAACGGCATTAACCGCCTGTGTTATGCCGGTTCGGTGCTGCACGCCCGCCCCGATAGTTTTTTAAGCACCCGCGAACCTCTGCAGGTGGGCGCGGAGTTATACGGCTATGCCGGTGTGGCTGCCGATATCGAGCTGATTGATCTGATGCTCAAAAGTGTAGCCGTTGGCGGTGTGGGTGAAATTCTGCTGTCGCTCGGCCATATCGGCGTATTCCGCACGTTGGCCGAGGCCGCAGGGCTGACCGGGGAGCAGGCAGCACAGTTGCTGGCATTGATGCAGGATAAAGATACCGCTGCCGTTACTGCCCAAGTTCGCGGGTGGAAACTCGACAGTATGTGGGCGAAAGCGTTTGCACTCCTGCCTGCGCTTTACGGTTCGCGCGAAGTGCTGGCCGAAGCGCGCGCCAAGCTGCCCGATTTGTTTGCTGTGGGCAAGGCATTAAACGAATTGCAGGCTGTGTGCGATGCCTTTCCCCGGCAGGTCGTGCATATCGATTTGTCGGAGCTGCGGGTGGACAACTACCACACAGGCCTGCTGTATGCTGCTTACGGCAGAGACAGCCACGAAGCAGTAGCGCGCGGCGGCCGTTACGATGGTTTGGGCGGATATTTCGGCCGCGCCCGGCCGGCCACCGGCTTCAGTTTTGATTTGCGCACGTTTATCGGACATTTGCCGCAATGTGGGCAGCAGCCCCCCATTGCCGTAGAAGCGGCTGATTTGCCGCATGCGCAGGAAACCGTTGACCGCCTGCGTGCCGAAGGGCAGACGGTGGTCATCGATTACGGCAGCGGCTACAACGGCGGCAGAAAAGCGATGCGCCGTCTGCAACGTCAAGGAGACGGCTGGCAGGTGGTCGGAGCGGAAAACGAAGTTATTTGAATAACAGGTTGAGGATTATGGCTAAAAACGTAGTAGTGATCGGTGCCCAATGGGGAGACGAGGGCAAGGGTAAGATTGTGGACTGGCTGGCAGAAGAAACCGCCGGCGTAGTGCGTTTCCAGGGCGGCCACA
Organism: Neisseria sp. 19428wB4_WF04; assembly: GCF_015235335.1. Classification (NCBI taxonomy): domain Bacteria; kingdom Pseudomonadati; phylum Pseudomonadota; class Betaproteobacteria; order Neisseriales; family Neisseriaceae; genus Neisseria; species Neisseria sp. 19428wB4_WF04. Next base: position 2,490 of record NZ_JADGLG010000038.1, on the reverse strand, counting down.
ATGCCGGGCACACACTGGTGGTGGGCGGCAAAAAAACGGTTTTGCGCCTGATACCCAGCGGCATTCTGCATGAAAAGCTCGACTGCTTTATCGGATCGGGCGTGGTGGTCAGCCCCGAAGCACTGATGGGCGAAATCGATGAATTGAACGCCGCAGGTGTGAAAAACGTGGAAGGCCGTCTGAAAATCGCCCCCACCGCCACTTTGATTCTGCCTTACCACATCGCGCTGGATCAAGCGCGCGAAGCATCGCGCGGCAGCGGCAAAATCGGCACCACCGGCCGCGGTATCGGCCCCGCTTATGAAGACAAAGCCGCCCGCCGCGCCGTGCGCATGGTGGATTTGTTCGACACCGAAAAACTGGCAGCTAAAGTGCAGGCCAATGTGGCATATTACAACGTACAGCTGCAACACCTGCACCACGCCGAGCCGGTGAGGCAGGAAGACGTGCTGGCCGTTATCGAAAAATACGCAGACCGTATCAAACCGATGATTTCCGATGTGTCGCGCATACTTTATGAAAAAAACCGCAAAGGCGAAAAGCTGCTGTTTGAAGGTGCGCAGGGCACCTTATTGGATATCGACTATGGCACTTATCCTTTTGTAACCTCTTCCAACTGCCTGGCCGGCGCAGCATCGGCCGGCGCGGGCGTGCCGCCGCAGATGCTCGATTATGTGTTGGGCATTGTGAAAGCCTACACTACCCGCGTGGGCTCCGGCCCGTTTCCGACCGAGCTTTTTGACGGCATCGGCGCAGGCTTGGCCGAGCGCGGCCACGAGTTCGGCTCGGTAACCGGCCGCGCGCGCCGCTGCGGCTGGTTTGATGCTGCGGCCTTGAAACGTTCGATTCAAGTAAACGGCATCACCGGCATGTGCATCACCAAACTCGATGTGATGGACGGCATAGAAGAAATCAAAATCTGCGTGGGTTATACCTTGGCCGATGGCACAACAACCGATATTCTGCCGTTTGGTGCCGATGCTGTGGCAGGCTGCACACCGATTTACGAAACGCTGCCGGGCTGGAAAGAATCAACTTTCGGCGTAAAAGATTTTGCCGAACTGCCGCAGAATGCCAGAGCCTATCTGAAACGCATCGAAGAAGTGTGCGGCGCGCCCGTTGCCATGGTTTCCACCGGCCCCGACCGCGCCGAAACCATCTTGCTGCAACATCCGTTTGCCTGATTGGGCCGGCGGTTCTGTAAAACACCCTTTGGGGCCGTCTGAAATTGTTCAGACGGCCTTTGTGTATAATACGGCAGCTTGGACTCAAGCCAAACAAGAGCCGCAGACCATACAAACAGCCGATAGCGGATCACGGCTGCATCAATTTGATGCCTTTGAAAAAATACCTTAATGCCGTCTGAAAGGCTTAATACCGTTATTTCCATTGTGCCCTTGTGTGTCTTGCTGTAGAGAGAACGATTTTGTCAGCCGCCCAGGCTGGCGAACAGGTTCCGTATTGTCCATGCTGTTTGGGCTGGTGTCCGAAATAAAGCGGATTTTACGCTTGTAGACAAGATGCCTTTTAAAACGAAAGAGCCGTTATGCAAACCGAAGTGGAATTAAAAATCCTCAACCCGAAAATGACCGACTATCTTCCTGCCTATGCCACCGCCGGCTCGGCAGGCTTGGATTTACGCGCCTGTATTGACGAGGCCGTTGTTTTGCAGCCGGGCGCTACGTTTCTCGTGCCGACCGGCTTAGCCATTTATTTGGCCAACCCTGCTTACGCCGCCATACTGCTGCCGCGTTCGGGTTTGGGCCACAAACACGGCATTGTGCTGGGCAATCTGGTCGGGCTGATTGACTCGGATTATCAGGGAGAACTGAAAGTGTCGGTTTGGAACCGTGGCAAAGAAGCGTTTATCATCGAGCCGCTGGAGCGTATCGCACAAATGGTGGTGGTGCCGGTGGTGCAGGCTGCGTTTAAGTTGGTGGATGAATTTGCCGCCAGTGAACGCGGTGCGGGCGGTTTCGGCAGCACGGGTAAAAAGTGAAACGCAATAGGAATCCGCACATTGCCGATACAAGGCAGCAAGCGGGCAGAGACAGCCTGCCGGGATATTGTAATGTCGTAACAGTATTAGTGAATCCACTTTATTTCTGCTGTGGTACTGCTGTGTTTCCGCTCAAGAGAATGATTGTGTAAGCCGCTGAAGCAGCAACAAAACCAGCTCTGTGCTGCCTGCAGTTTGTTGCGCCACACCGAAAATGAAGCGGGTTCACTATAGCGTTTACTTTTTTTGAGTCGACCCACAGTTTTATACCTAACCCACTTTAAAGCCATGGCGGCATCGGTTCGTTTTGCCGTATCCATTTCCCATCCCATCATCGCCTGCCTTTGTTTGAGACTTATTTTAAGGGGCTGACGTAGATTAGCAGTCATGACAGGCTGCCAAAATGAAGATAACCCACTGTAAGTTAAAGAAGAGTCTGCAAAGAAAACTGCTTGAATATTTTGTATTGGAAGTAACCGCACGTTCTGCTG